>JALWGG010000032.1 GCA_027013765.1 Acidilobaceae archaeon | reverse complement strand
CTTGTAAAGGAGCCCGAGGTCCTCCTACTAGACGAGCCATTGAGCAACCTGGACGCGCTGCTGAGGATAAGGATTAGGAGCGAGTTGAAGAGGATCCAGAAGGAGCTCGGGGTCACGGCGATCTACGTAACCCACGACCAGAGCGAGGCCCTGGCGATGGCTGACACCGTGGTTGTAATTAATAAGGGTAGGATCCAGCAGAGAGGTCCTCCGGAGAAGGTCTATAACGAGCCAAGGAACGTGTTCGTCGCTGGCTTCATAGGCTCCCCCCCAGCCAACATATTCACGGCCTCCATGGACTATACTGAGGCACCCTGCATAAACCTGCCCGGCGGGACCAGGTACTGCCTGGACCACTCATACTCCACGTTCTTCAACAAGAGCAGGGTCGATAGGGTCATTGTAGGCTTTAGGCCCGAGCATGCTGTTATAAGCGAGCACCCGGTTGATGGGAAGGTTATAATAGTTGGCGAGGTCTACACCGTCGAGCCCCTAGGCAGGGAGAATATAGTAACCGTGGCTTCAGAGGAGGTCCTCATGAAGGTTATAACACCCCCCGAAGTCAGGCCCTCAATAGGAGACCTGGTATATGTTGCTATAGATGAGGATAAGATCATGCTGTTCGACCCGGAGACAGAGATAAACATAAAGTACCTAGTCGATGGAAGGGAAGGAGAGGATGCCTAGAATAGACCCGGGAGCCTACATAATAGACGTGTGGCTGATACTATCCCTGAAGGATCCAGCCGGGATCGCTGAATGGGCCCTAGGCTCGGACACGCTACTAGTGACCAGCCCCACAATAGTAGTTGTAGAGCACAACGGGCCCCCGGTAAGGGTGGCCCTGGGGCCTGGCAGCCTTGTATCCCATGAAGAGCCTCCTATACAATACTACAGGCTGAGGACTCCGCAGTGGGTGGATGCATGTAGAATCAAGGGGGACCCCCGGTACAGGGTTGTGGAGGGGGGCTCCAGGGAGGTTGATGGAGTGGTGATGGCGCTAGAGTATAGGGACCCTGCATCAATGCTGGTGAACGGAGTAAGGGGGACCCACATAGTCACCGGCCACAGGGGGAGGGCATACGCTGTCATAGAAGGATTCAAGGTCCTCGACTGGAGCAGGGAAGAGGGATACCTAGTATACGCCAGGAGCGGGGAGGCGTGGCGGAGGCTATCATATATAGCCCCCCTGGCATCCACATGTAGAAATGCGGCAGTGAGTTAAGCTACCCTACACCGACCAGGTGAGGAGCACCGACCATGGACGAGCCGCAGCCTATACGCGGGATACCTAGGAGGAGGGAGGTGGCAGCACTATACCTCCTCTACACCTACAAACCCAGGGATCTGGGGGAGGCCATAGACCTTGTATCAACCAGGCTATGCACCACCCGTAGGACTGCAAGGAGGATACTGAAGAGGCTAAGGAGGATCGGGCTCCTACGCGTGGAGAAGCATGGCGGAGCCCTACTAGTAGAGGTGGCATCCCCCGAGGACCTTGTCAGGGCGATCGCCATACCATACATCTCCAGGAGGGGGGATGAGGAGGGCTGTACTCGGTGACCATGTACAGGGGTGAGCAAGCCTTTAAGTACCGACCCCCCATACCCGTCATTGGCATAGTCTATGACCAGCATTAATACCTAGTAATCAATTGATCACGAGTGGTCAGCTATGAGCGCTAGGGGGATCAGGGATATATGGTCGTCTATAGTCGGTAGCATAGAGAGGCTAGCCCTAACCAACTGCTATGAAAGGCTGAACATACTGGCAAGCCTGGGCCTCGTGAACAGGTTTAGGAGCATAGCCGCCAGCCTCCTTGAATGTAGGGGCTCAATACTTGATGCAGGCTGCGGGCCGGGGACGTCGACCGCCGTTATAATACGTAGATGCGGAAGGGAGGCTAGGATACTAGCACTGGATCCATCAATTGCGATGCTGAGAATCCATAATGCTGCTAAGGCATGCGGTAGGATTGGGGGGAGGTTTGAGAGGCTACCCCTAGCTAGTGATAGCCTAGACGGGGTCATAGCCATGTTCAGCTTCAGGGATGCCGACAGCTACTATGAGGCGTTGGGCGAGTTCGCCAGAGTCCTCAGGAGGGGTGGAAGACTTGTAGTCCTAGACATATTCAGGCCTAAGAGTAGCCTAGCCAGGATACTACTTAAAGGCTACCTCTACGGTGTGGGCATGATCGGAGGAATACTCATGATGTGCCCCGGAGAGGGTAGAAGCTACTCAGCGATAACACACACGATCGACCGGATGCTTAGCATCGATGAGATGGCCGAGGCAATGAGGCCATACTTCGCACAGGTAAACGTGTATAGAGGCCCCTTCATAGCCGTTATCTGGGGCGACAAGAAATAAATAGGGGGTAAGCGTGGGGTGCCCTAGTAGTAGTACCATATAGTCTCATACTCCCTCGGGTCCTCTCCCCTCTCCTCAAGCCTCTTCAAGTAGTCATATATCGGAACATCCACGTATGGCCATGGGTCTACCGGTGCTATGCCCTTCTCCCATGGATGCCATAGGTATATCCTGTTACCATACCTGGGCATCACTGCTATGAGCTCCCTGTCCTGCCAGGCCCTTATATGGTTCTTGCCTAGTGCTGGCACGTTGAATACTGGCTCATCCGTCCTGAATGTTCCTGGGAGTAGCCTAGCCTCCTCCTTCCTCTCCTGCATGATCCTTGCTATGGGGACTAGGTAGTCCTTCTGCTCAAACTTGCCCTTCGGGTAGAAGTTGTAGTATGGGTCTATCCCTACCAGTTTTAGCGCGATCCTGGTTAGGACGTATTGGAACCTCCTACTGGTCTCGAAGGTGTATACCTGCTGGTTGTAGACGTAGATCTTGTTCTTCCTCAGGTTGGCCACTGCCTGGGCCATCTCGGGGGTCACCTCCTCCGCGCTCTCAACGTGTGTTGATATTGATACGTTCCTCTTCCCAGGCTCTATGTAGCTTCCTATGATCTCTGCCAGCTCCGGGGTGATCCTCATTGGCACTGTTACAGGTATCCTGGTCCCTATCCTGATCAGCTTTATGTGATCCAGCTCGGCTAGCCTACTCATTATCCTATCTATCTTCTTGTCACCCAGTATCAGCGGGTCCCCGCCGGTTATCAGCACATCCATTATCTCCGGGTGCTCGGCGAACCAGTCTATAGCCTTCTCTATGACCGGTAGGGGCAGGATCCCCTCAGCGAACATTGCTGACTCGATCTCCCAGTTCCTCTGGCAGTAGACGCATATCTGTGGGCACGTGTCGGCAGCCTTGATTATTGCCACCATCGGGTACCTCCTGGTCACCAGGTGGGCGGGGCTCGTGTCCCCCTCCCTCATGAAGTCGAAGACGTAGAATCTCTCCTTCCTGTGCTTGGCCATCTTCTCCACGAACCATCTGGGCGGTATTACCTGGCTCCTGACCTGCGGGTCCCTCTTCCTGTCAGCCCTTGTGAAGTCGAAGAGGTGTAGGTAATATGGCGTTATGCCGAAGGGGACCCTGAGTTTTATGGCTAGCTTCATATTCTCTATATCCTCCTCTGTGAGTGGGACCAGGTTCTTGAGGTCCTCCACGTGTTCTAGCCTCTTGAATATGTGCCTGAAGTGCCACCTCCAGTCATACCAGTCGTCTAGTGTCGCCCCGAAGTAGTCCAGGATCTTCTGCCTATTCTTCTTCCTCTCCTCGATAACCTTCGGGTCTAGGCCGAATGTGTATCTTGAGAAGTACTTCTTAACCTCCCTGGATAGCCTGTCTAGGTAGTTGCTCCTCTTGATCGCCGCCTTCCTCCCCCTCATCCTCAGGAACTCTCTAGTTGCATCCACACCCCCCAGCCTGGGGCCTAGCCAGCCCTTGCTATACTCGGCCCTGCCATGCATGGCCTTGAAGAGGTGTCTGAACTCCTCTACAAATCCCATGCCAACCTCTTCATAGGCCTTCGGGTCCTCCTTGGCAAGGAGTAGCAGGTAGTAGAGTGTGCTGAATGTCGCTATCTTCTCATTCCTCCTTGATAGTATGTTCTTGAAGACGTTGATTGCCTGGAGCGCGAGCCACTGGTCCAGGGGTTCGAGCCTGATCTGCTCCTCCCTGATCCTCCATTCAAGCTCGCTTACATAGAAGTATGCGAGGCGCCTCGCCTCCTCAAGGTCCTCGGCTTCCTGGAGGGTTTTACGGAGCTCGGGGGCCTCGGCCCACATCCTGTTTATGGCGAAGTCGTCGATTGGGTCATACCTCCAGGGGACCTCCCCCAGTATATCGACGTGAGCCTCCTTGATCGTCTCCAACCCAGCCCACCATACACATATATTGATCCATTTAGATACCTACAAACCCGATAAGAGTTATTTAATAATTGCATGTTTGGGACCCGAGGTAATAGTATATTAATCCTGAACGGTGGATCACTTGTGCGAGCGAACTCCTAGTATACCCGTAAAGAACCGGATAACTATAGGTTCACAAATTTTTTATAATCACCCGGCCGACCCGGATAATACATCATTTATGAACTTCTCCAGCTCCTCCCTGGACTGCTCGCCCACAGCCATATATCCCTTATCCGTTACAGTATCATATACAACTATTGTTGGTGTGCCACTCACTTTATATGAGGAGTAGCTTATCGTTACTATATTACTAATTATCGGTAGCTCCTCGTTGATGCAAGCCTCGTCTATACTCGCATTATATCTTGACGCGATATCCCTGAGGTCCTCCATTGTTGGCAGCCTTCCCTCATCAAGTATAATTGCATAGAGGTCCTGGAGGACCTCTAGGAACGGCCCACCATTCCTTGCTATACACCGGAGCCCCGCATGCAGGTTCTGGGCCCCCGTCTGCGGGAAGTCCACAAAGTATATCCTGGCAACCCCTTCCTTGGCCAGGCTGACGTAGTAGTCTAGGTTATTCCTCACCTCGTTACCGCAGTGGGGGCAGAAGAGGCTGTAGAATATGTAGACCTGTAGCCTTGCATCCGCCGGGCCTATGGCTGGTATCGGGAGGTTCTGGAAGAGGCGGGACCCGTTATCCATAACCACACCAGCACCCTCGACAGGCTTGATCGTAGATTCCTGGCCCCCTCCTCCAGTCAGCCCTCCGGATAGCATCATAACGGCGCTCCCAGCCATGAGTACTACTAGTAGTAGTGAGAAGGCCTTCACAGCCACCTTATTAGCCAACCACTAACACCATCCTCTAATGGTTCCGGGTGAGAGGTTATTAATGGTGGTGGAGGGGCTGGGCGTAAAGCTGATCCTCCTTGAATCCCCCCTAGAGCTTGTGCCAAAGGAATTATGGAGCCACCCGCAGGTTGTGAGGACCTCCAGGAGGTATGGTGTTGGGCCAGGGGAGATCATACTCGATAAGAGCCTCCACTACAATGCTATGGAGCCGCTGCCCCAGAAGTGGAAGAGGGGGAGGCCGGACATAGTGCATACAACACTCCTAGTAATCCAAGACACCA
>JALWGG010000031.1 GCA_027013765.1 Acidilobaceae archaeon | reverse complement strand
AAGGAGGGTAGGCTAAGGGGGAACCTATCCGGTAAGAGGGTGAACTACTCCGCACGCACCGTGATAAGCCCCGACCCGTTCATAAGCATCAACGAGGTTGGAGTGCCCATAGAGATAGCGAAGATCCTCACCGTTCCCATGAAGGTGACTCCCTACAACATTGATGAGGCTAGGAAGTATGTCCTGAACGGCCCCAATAACTGGCCTGGAGCCACTTACGTGTATAAGGCTAGGAATGGTAAGAAGATCGATTTACGGTATATAAAGAATTATAAGCAGCTGGCCGAGGGCCTGGAGGTCGGAGACGTTGTTGAGAGGCACTTGATCGATGGAGATATAGTCTTGTTCAACAGGCAGCCCAGCCTCCACAGGATGTCGATCCTAGGCCACATAGTAAAGGTTATGCCATACAAGACCTTCAGGCTCAACCCACTAGTGTGCCCGCCTTACAACGCGGACTTCGATGGAGACGAGATGAACCTCCACGTGCCGAGGCTGTATGAGGCTATGGCCGAGGCTAGGGAGCTACTCCTCGTGGAGAAGCACATACTAACCCCGAGGTATGGCGGGCCCATAATCGGTGGGAGGCAGGACTACATAAGCGGAGGCTACCTCCTGACAGTGAAGACGAGCCTCTACACGGAGGAGGAGGTTGAGCAGATACTGGCAGCGGCCAACTATAAGGGGCCATTGCCGGAGCCTGCAATAACAAAGCCCAGGAGGCTGTGGACGGGGAAGCAGATCGTAAGCCTCTTCCTACCCGAGGACCTCGACTTCAAGGGCAAGGCGAAGATTAATGCTGGCCAGCTGAAGTGCAGCGACGAGGAGTGCTTCCACGACTCCTACATAGTCGTGTCCAACGGGAAGCTGCTGGAGGGCGTGTTGGATAAGAATGCTATAGGAGCAGAGCAGCCGGGTAACCTACTCCACATAATAGCCCTTGAATACGGCACCGGGAGGGCTAGGGAGTTCCTCGACACGCTATTCCGGGCCTTCATAAGAGTGCTGGAGATGAGGGGCCTCACAATGGCCCTAGACGATATAGAGATCCCGGAGGAGGCTAAGAGGGAGATAGCGGAGATGATTAATGAGTATAAGAACAAGGTTGCAGAGCTGATAAAGGAGTATGAGGAGGGGAGGCTAGAAGTGATCCCCGGGAGAACACCAGCGGAGAGCCTGGAGCTGAAGATAATCAACCTACTCCAGGAGCTTAGAGAGAAGGTTGGCCAGATAGCGGTATCCCACATGGACCCCTTCAACGACATGTTCATAATGGCTAGGACAGGCGCGAGGGGCGGAGAGGTTAATATAACCCAGATGGCCGCGATGCTGGGCCAGCAGACGGTCAGGGGCAAGAGGATTAGAAGGGGCTTCAGGACCAGGACCCTGCCACACTTCAAGGAGAACGACCTAAGCCCCGAGGCTAGGGGGTTCATCAAGGGCAACTTCAGAGACGGCCTCAGGCCTACGGAGGTGTTCTTCCACGCGGCTGGCGGGAGAGAGGGGCTAGTCGATACAGCTGTAAAGACAAGCCAGAGCGGCTACATGCAGAGGAGGCTCATAAACGCCCTCCAGGACCTTGTAGTCTCATATGATGGGACAGTGAAGGATGCATGGGGCAACATAGTACAGTTCAAGTATGGAGAGGACGGTGTAGACCCGATGCTCACCTACCACGGTGATAGCATAGACGTTGACAGGATAATCGAGAAAGTAGGCAAGAACAGTGGGAAGGGGAGGTGAAGAGGCATGAGCCTAGACGAGGCTCTTGGAAGGGCTAAACTAAT
>JALWGG010000030.1 GCA_027013765.1 Acidilobaceae archaeon | reverse complement strand
CCGTAGAATATGCTTGTGACTGTTGCAACTATGATATCCCATGCCATCCCCCTTAGCGTGGCTTCCTTGGCCTGCTCTGCATCGATTACAGCTATGCCTCCACCTGGTGTTACTAGGAGGTTTCCTGGGTTGGTGTCGCCTAGGGTGTAGCCTGCCGTGTGTATCCTTGCTAGGACCCCTCCAGCCCTAGCCCATTCCCCGGGGTCTCTTGAGTCTACAAGTGGTGTACCCTCCATGTATTCCCTAAGCATCTTAGCCGTGTAGTTGTCGGAGCATACGTGTATTATCCTGGGCGTCACTGTAACCCGCCTCATCAGCCTTAGGTATCTATAGTCGGCGGCGAGCCTCTCCTTGGGGCTGAGCCTGTACCCGTAGGTGGTGCTGGCAGCTATGGCTGCCGGGATCCATTTCGCATACATCCTTGTATACTCCTTCAGTATAACACTCCTGCCCCCACCGCTACACTTAACGCTTGAGCTTATCGGGTTGGGCTGTGTACACTTGTACCCGGCCCCCACCAGCTCCTTGAGGACCTCGTCGATACTCTTACAGTCTATGGAGGCACCCCCCTCTGGGAGGCTGAGCAGCTTCCAGGGAGCCTTGAGTAGCCCCTCCGGGCTGCATCCAGACACCTCTTCTGGGGGGCTGGATATTATTCTTGCAGCTGTTATGTTGAGGGGTATCGTTATACTCATTATATAGCTTTTAAGGACCTCGGTGACCCTGGCCCTGGATCTTGATGGTACCTCGCCTATCCCCAGGTCCTCCCTGACGGCCCGGTACTCTCTCCTGAGGTCCTCCACCCCCTCCAGGGCCCTGTTATAGATGCAGGAGTATAGCCTTGATAGCTGGTGCATCCGCGACGCCGGTGGGTATGCCGGGTCTACCTTGACCTCCTCAGCCATGCTGCCGAGCCTCGTGATTATGTTTAGATACTCCTCTGCAACCACCCTGGCACGGTACCTTGATACAACCCTCCCGAGCCAGGCCGTGTCGCCTCCTATAGGCTCCAGCGGGGGTAGTAGGATCCCTGCAAGGGTGTCACCGAACACAGAGTATCCAGCGTCCATCTCAAGCAGTACATCACCCATCCTCATGTGGGGGCCCTTGAATACCGGGGGGTATACGCCCCGCACTATGCTAACGCTCAGCCCCCCGACCCTGAACCCGACCCTCTCCTCCAAATTATCCTACCCCGCCTATCCTTCACCATATAGACCCTGTGGAGGGGTATCACAGTGTAGCCGTCGTCAAGGTACATTGCCCACCCGGTTATCCTCTCCACCCTGCCCAGGGGGACCTCCTTCAGCCTGCCTACACCCTCCTCATCCCTGTCGAGGACCATGACTATGTAGTCCCTCCCCTCATATTTGAACCACTTTAATATGCTCCTGATCTCGCTCCTGCCCAACAGGACCCACTCCCACATACACTGTGCATGGATAAACGTTAAAATCCCCAGCCTGGGACCAAGTGGTCTCCCAGGTGGCATCATGGCTAAATGCATATTCTGCGCTATACTTGAGGGAGTCGAGAACGCATATTTCGTCTATAGGAGGCACGGCCTCGCAGTCATACTAGACAAGTATCCTGCAAGCAAGGGGCACCTACTAGTGATCCCCGAGGAGCACCATGAAGCGGTCCAGGACACGCCGCCCAAGCTACTAGCCAGGGCATGGGTTGCCGCATCGGCCCTAGCACACATATACAGGGTCCGGCTGGGCGCGCCCGGGGTCAATGTATTGACCAATAGCGGGAGGATCGCGGGCCAAGTCATATTCCACTTCCACGTC
>JALWGG010000029.1 GCA_027013765.1 Acidilobaceae archaeon | reverse complement strand
GGCTTGGAGCACTGCTCCCATCACCCCATAGGGCTCTAATAGGATACTATCCCCCAAACAGCATATATAAATCCTGCCAAACCACAAAAAAGACACAATCTAATATGTAATGCTACAAACTAACGTTTCAGCCCGAGGACCTCTACCGGGTCTCCTATCTTGAGGACCTTCCCCTCCTGGCCGGGCCTCACCACAGTGTTTATGGAGAGCCTATACCCGTGGTCGCTCTCCGGGTACTTACCCCGGAGCATTGGCTTCCTCCTCCTCACGAATTCCTTCTGGAATCCTATGGTGACTGCTGCCGTGAAGGGGTCCCTGGAGGGTACAACGCACCTCTTGGAGATGTTCCTACCCTCCATGAGGACCTCTCCCATCCTGAAGACCACCGCCTTGCCCTTACCAGCGTATAACTGGTCCTCCCAGAAGGGCTCTACACCACCAATCTCAAGGTTGGCCCTGAACCGTAGCCTGGCCTGGAGCAGGTCCCAGCCGAACCATGAACCGACCTCTGCAAGGGTCCCGGTACTGATCACTGTGGGCCCCCTATTGGCCTCGTCATCCGGGTACCCCTCGGGCCTCTTGACCAGCCTCACACTGTAGCCTAGGAACCTAGTGAACCACCTTGAAACCTCCTCGGGCTCCTTGTCCAGACTGTACTCCTGCTCCTCGCCGCAGCAGGCTGATAGGTATACAAGGCCCCTCAGCAGGTCATACCTGGCCCTCACCAGGTGTATCCTCCTCTCCCTCTTACCATTAACATACAACCCCCTCTCATCCACCAGCGCGTATAGCCTATCCCACTCCAGGGTGCCATACCGGGTGATCCTGGCCTCGGGGAGCTCCACGGGTGGTAGACTCTTTATCGGGTAAACCATTATCTTGTATAGATACGGGGATCCCTTGCCATGCATCCCCCTTGTACCCCTCCACACCCTACGGCTGATGGCTAGAGTGGTTAAAGCATCTCAGCCCGGATTACACCTGGAGTACCGCACCCAGTCTACCTCGAAGAGCTCCCTTAGGAGTGTGGTTGCATACCCTCCCTGGGGGAGTGAGAATCTAAGCATAACCCCCCCAGGGGCCCGGCGCTGCCGGAAGCCGCATACCGGGTATAGTAGCGGCCTGAAGGGTGACTTGAGGCCCTTGAGTAGTCCTAGATCCAGGCCCTCCTCCTCCAGTATAGACTTGACTAGGCCCGCCCACCTGCTCCTGGAGCGGGCTAGCCTTGGTGAGGGCAGCCTTGCGGCTGGCACCCTGTATTCCATGCCCATGCACCTCACCTTGACCCAGTGCTCCGCATATCCCCTAGCGTCTCTGAGGATCCTTGATAGGGCCCTGTTGAATATGTAGGCTTGGAGGGCCTCCCTGAATATTGCTAGCGGCCTCGGCCTTGGGAACCCTGCTTCCCCCGAGGATAGTGCCCTGGATTCATAGCCTCCCGGGGGCCTTGCATCCTCCATGGGGTACCTATACATGTATTCCCTGAGGACCTCCCCAAGCCTCCCCTCGACGAATAGGAGGCCTAGGTAGTGGGTGTTGGGCCTCTCGACCCCGAACCTCTGGGGGCCGTAGTAGCCGGGGACCCACTCGAGGGCCTCGAGGGCCCTGCAGAGGGCGTGGGGATCCCCCGAGTGCCTGACCCTCAGCCTGAAGGTGTTGCCCGAGTGCCTCCCCGGCGCGAGCCTCCCCGTGGCGGGGAGGGGCCAGGCCCTCACAAGCCCCCCGCCGCCGGCCCGGGCCTCTAGGGGGCCCTCCCTGGATGGCTCCCTTAGGCTGAGGTACTGGTAGGAGTGGGAG
>JALWGG010000028.1 GCA_027013765.1 Acidilobaceae archaeon | reverse complement strand
CTGGAGGGCGACCCCCTTGTATGGCTGAGCCACAAAAGCCTGAGGGAGTTTGCAGCTGAGCATAGGATCATCCTAATGTGGGAGAGGGGGAGAAGGGTTACACCTGGATACGTGGCGGTGAGGGCCCTAACCACGGGAGCCGCCATAGGGATAGGTATGTTCCCCCGCGGAGACTTCAAGAAGTCAACCCTAAGGAAGGCCTGGGAGAGGTATAGCATCGCGGGCGGGGCACCCCTCAAGGCCTGGGGGGTGGCTGGCAGGATACTCTACAGCCTAGAGGAGGCCCTAGGCCTATACCAGGATCATATAATACATTAAACCCCTATGACGCATATAGGGATCAATAATGGTGAATAAGGGGATGGAGGAGAAGGAGGAGCTTATGCCCGATAAACCCAAGGTATCAATATCCAAGCTACTGGAAGCCGTGCCCCCAGCCTCAGCATTAAAGGTTAAGGAGAAGAGGATGCGGGAGAAGAGGATAAGGCTACGCTATGACGCATCACTACAGCCAGAGCAGGCCAGGATAAACCAGCAGCTAGCTAAGGAGCTCGGGGTCAAGGACATGATAGAGGTGGTGGTGGCAGGCAGGCACCGCTTCGTCTTCCACGCCATAATAGATGAGGATGTTGAATATAACAATGTACACGTGAACCCGGACCTGATGGAGGAGCACGGGGTAGCTGATAGGAGCATAGCAACCGTGAGGGCATACCAGGGGACGGAGAAGGCTGGAGTAAGGCTAAACGTCTAGCCCTCAAGGGTGCCCCTCCTAATGATAAAGGTCCTCATAGACAGGATCGCATCGATCCTCCAAACACACATCGACGTAGTCAGGAACCTAGAGAACCTGGCACTTGCAGCCAGCGCAGGAGGCAGCATTGCAGAGTTGAGGAGTGAGAGGGAGAAGCTCAGGGAGCTTAGGAGGCGCCTGATAAGCGACCTAACACATGCACTAGAGCTAAACCCCCAGGGCGAGGACCTCCTAGACCTGAGAGCCCTAGCAGGCTACTACATCGAGGCCGGGTCGAGGAGGGAGTACAACGCCCTAGTAACCGCTGGGAAGGTTATAAGCGTGGACGAGGACCTCAGGGAGATAGAGGAGGCCAAAAACATAGCCAGAAGACTCATAGAGACCTCGACATGAGGACATGGCTTGAAGACTAGAAATGTAATTGTCAAGGCTCATCTAGTTTACCTGGAGCCATGGAACCCTTTTAATGAATGGTAGAGGTCAAAGTAACAAGTAGATTATAACGCCTCCAGATGCACCCTAAAATAGTTTAACGTATTCCATGTGCTAGGAGGTTTTCTATAGCTGTCTCCTGTATAATCCTTATTACGTGCTTTGCTATTCCTGCTGTGCAGTGGTGGTTGTAGTGGTTTATGGCGAGTATCTACGCGACCGCCATTCTTTTGGGAGGATACTGGAGGGGGAGTTCGGTATTACTGGTGGAGGCCTCTCAAGGCGTCTTGTAGTGACACCGCTCCCCTTGGAAGAGGTCCTTGTAGGGTTTGAGGAGTTACTTACTAGGGAGGGGATAGAGTACAAGTGGATTAGGCCCCGGGACCCCATTCTTGGCCTTGGCAAGGGTAGCTTAAGGATTCTCTTAGATGGCTCGTTCTATTATGTATTGTTTATTGGGAGGGGTGCTGTTGAGGCTGTAGATCGTGCATGGATTATTGGTCATGACCCTGGTGTGGAGGAGGTCCTTTTCATAGGGACTGCGGCATCGTTGAAGAGGGGCTTGCAGGCTGGCTCATGTAACATCCCCATCTATACCCTGAACATTGGAGACCCGTCCCTGGTGTATGCAGGTCTTCCTAATGGCTTGCCCATAGCCGATAGAGGACTCGCCCATAGAGTTTCGAGGATCGCCGAGGATCTGGGGTGTGGCGTGGCCTCAGTACTTCATGCTAGTATCCCATACTTCTACATCGAGACCAGGAGGTTCCTAGAGTATTTATCCAGTGTTGGCGTCCATACAATTGACATGGAGCTAGCCTACGTCCTAAGAATGCTTGACGCAATGGGTAAAAGAGCCGCGGGGCTACTGGTTGTGGAGGACTCCCCTTTACATGGAATCGAGTACATGTCGAGAGGCTATGAGGAGGTCAGGGATGCAATAGACGAGACCAAGAGGATACTTTCAAGTGTCATACTAGAATTCCTCCACTCCAAGTAGGATAAAATCCCGCGTCTGGCCGCGTCGTCTGACCCAGCCTAGACTTGTCCCTGGCTAGCTCTACCCTCGAAGTGTATGTATTCGGCTTGTATTAGCCCTCCCCTCTTTATATAGAGTGTTGCGCCCGGTGCTAGGCCTACTATCGGGGAGTAGGTGTATACTATAGCCTCCCTGAAGCCCTCGTCCCTTGCAATGTCTAGTAGCGTGCAGAGTAGGGTTGAACCTATCTCTTGGAGCCTGTATCCTGGCTTTACAGCCACTCCTGCCAGCCAGGCTGTTCCAGGGAGACGGTTATGACGTGCATAGCCCGCGACCCCCACAACCTTGCCGTGGATCAATGCCGCGATCCATCTTGAGGGATCCCTCTGGATCCACTCGGTTACCTCGGCTAATGCATGATTATATCCGCCCTTATCGGCCTCAATCCACCATTTCCAGTGGGTTGCAAGGCCTTCTAGATAGGCCTCGGCTATTCTATCTGCCTGGCCCAGTTCTACAGCCCTAACTATGGGCAACCCGCCTCCATGCCTCCCCGGGCACCCGACGCTATGGTGTAGATTCCACTTCACCTTGAGTATCCTACGCGTTGGCTTCAAGCCAAGCCTGGAGGCGGCCTCGATAATGCTTGGAATTCCTAGTGCGGATATCCTTGCAAGCCTAACCCTTAACTCTCCTCCTAGGCTCGTGAACATGTGTTCCAGTAGATGTCTTAGCACATCACTGTATCCGGGGCGCACGGCCAGGTTTCTAGCCTCTACAACCCCAGGATATATTATGGAGGAGGCGAAGGCTACAGGCTCTCCCCCTACCAGTGCAGCCATGGCCTGCCCCGCGGCCACGGACTCCTTGAGGGATTCCAATGTTATATCCTCGAACCCTTTGTAAACGCTCCTAACAAGCCTGTAAACAATATCGACGTTATCAACATCTATGCTAACCAGACGTGTCCCACCAGGCATGGTAACGCCTCCCACCCTCCTAAGCGTCCGACACCTTTTAGACCCATCAAATGGGGGGATCACAGCGTCTTACCACAATATTAAATTTTATAAATTTCTACCAGCATCTAGACAGTCATCATAGTGTTGGTCCAGATACTGTTCTGGCCTGGGGTCCCGCTCGGTTGCCTGGGGCTATTGTGATGCGTGTATGGTCGATATTTCAGCTTCTGGGATTGTGCTTGTCTACTCTTTACATTACCCCTACATGGCAATCTACACATCATGCTTTACTGGCCATGATTTAAGCCTTCCCCGGTGTTTAAGCCTCCATGGTGGCCAAGAGTGCAGTTGGCACTGGAGGCCGTCGGCTTAACCAAAGTTTATGGGGGTGGCGTGAAGGCGCTTGACGGGGTGGATTCTAGCGTCCCCCTGGGTAGCCTGTACTGTCTTGCCGGGCCTAATGGTGCTGGTAAAACTACATTTGTAAGGGTCTCCTCCACGATTTCTAAGCCTACATCCGGCAGGGTGTATATCCTCGGCATGGATGCTGTTGGTGAGGCTTGGAGGGTTAGGAGGCATGTAGCCGTGATGCCCCAGGAGGGGAGGCCTTATAACTCTACTCTGACCGTCTTCGAGGCTGTATACTATTACCTAGCCTCTAGGGGCTTCTCCCTGGCGGAGGCTAGGTCCGAGGCTATGAGGGCGTTGGAGGAGCTCGACCTGGCCGGGTATAGGGATAGGTTGATACTGACCCTCTCGGGCGGGTTGAAGAGGCGCACCCTACTCGCAATGGTGCTTGCCTCGAATGTCGACGTGGTGTTCCTTGACGAGCCCACCGTGGGTCTAGACCCAGTTGCTAGGAGGGGGACGTGGGGGTACATTAAGAGGCTGGCCAGCGAGGGACAGACAATAATATTTACAACCCACATGCTCTCCGAGGCAGAGTCCGTGGCGGATAGGATCATGTTGATCAATAAGGGTAGGAGGCTATTCGAGGGTCCTCCCCGGGAGGCCCTCTCGAAGCTTGGGTATAGGTACAAGGTGATCACTAGTCTTAGGCTCGACTTTGAGGACCTCGGCGTGGGGGTTAGAAGGTATGGGGACCTGACGTATATCTATGTTGAGGACCTCGACAGGGCTTTGAAGGTTGCAGAGGAGATCCTATATGAAGGCGGCCAGGCCCAGATAAAGCCTGTTGACCTAGAGGATTTCTTCGCCGAGGTGACGTGGGGTGGGTAGGGGGCTGTTATCCCAGCTATACGGCCAGGTCGCATCAATCACAGTATCCCAGCTACGCTTCAAGGCTGTCATGATCTCATTACCACTAGTATCACTACTCCCGACATACTTCGCACTTGTATTCGGGCTACCTAAGGAGGAGCTGGGCATTGTGCTAACAGGGGCTGTCATATCGCCTGCTGTATGGGTTGGCGTGGGGCTGATCCAGGATATAGTATATGAGAGGGAGGACTACAGGTATCTGGAAATGCTCATAGCCTCCCCCATGAGGCCAGCAGTCTATATACTCTCCAGGATCATGGCAGGGACCCTCATATCCATGACCACATCCCTTCCACTAGCACTGCTATACACATACATTACGGGGAGCTACAGGGTCCTGCCACTAGCCATAGCCCTACCACTTATAGTCTCAATATTCCTAGCACCCCTCTCAATGCTACTGGGCCTTAGGCTTAGAAGTATAAAGGAGGCTGGCAGTATGCCCAGCCTTCTGAGCTCCTTGATAGTCTTCCTACCCCCAGTATACTATGCCCCTGGTATACTTCCAGAGTGGCTCAGGACGCCAGCAATGGCTATACCATCCGCAGCTGCTGCTGAAGTGCTAAGGGCAGTGGGCATCAGCGGCTACCAGCCAATCCTAGACCCTGGAGTGCTTCTGGCATACCTGCTAGCTGCATCCATGGTATCGCTACTTGTATTATATTCTAGGTTTAACTGGAGCCTAGAATAGATCTTAGCCTGACAGCAACAGCCCCATACCCCCTCCTCTCAAGATCCTCAACTACACTCCTAGGCTTATCCAGGGGCACGGGCGGCCTGCCCTTATATGGTATGATGGCCCCGACGTCTGAGACCCTAGATTCAACGATCTCCAGGAGGTCTCTAGGTGTATACACCACGGCCACACGCCTTACAGCTTTAACTGTCTTAGAGAATAGGCTCCTCGAAGACTCCAGGATTATGACAACGCCTACATCCTCAACCTCAAGGCCACCCCTCCTATAAGCCTCCAACAATATATCATCCCCTACAACGAGCACATGAACCCCGGAAACCCTCAAACCACCACCCCCAACACCCCCACCAACCCACGCCAAAACCCTCGCAACCCTCAAGCCAAGACCCGCCCGCCTCCCCCAGCCCCCCCCCCCCCCGCCAACCAGCCCT
>JALWGG010000027.1 GCA_027013765.1 Acidilobaceae archaeon | reverse complement strand
CATGCAGGGGCCAGTATGCAACCCCCATTACACCCCCCTATAGCGCTGCACACCCTCCGGCATCCTGTCCTACATACTGGCTCCTCCCGGGTGCAGCATCTCCTGCCGAATAGCCATAGGAAGTCGTCTAGGGTGAATGGGTCTATGCCCGAGGCTTGGGAGACTATCCTGTAGCCCTGTCTTGCCGCCATCCTGATCATGGTATCCTCCCAGGCTGTTAATGGTTTTTGCCTGGCTCTCCTCTCGATGAGTTGTCTAGACAGGCCTATTATACCGGTCCTTACCGCTATCCTTGCAAGGTGGTTATCTACTGGGACCTCCTTGTTCCAGTGGTCAGCTACCTCTAGTACATTCCTCCTTTCAAGGAACTTTGCCAGTAGGAATGCCTTCTTCTCCACCGGGTCCTGGTAGGCCTTGAATACCTTGAGCCTGTCTATGAACCCGTCTCCGACGCCGCGTCTAAGCATCCCCCGGGACTCGACTATTATCCTGAAGGGGTCCCCGTCATAGAGCACCATTAGCTTGAGGCCCAGGTCCCTTAGGAGCCCTGCCCTGACCCCGGGGTCTGGCGGTGTTATCCTCCTCCCCCTATACTCTATGGATAGCCATTCGAGGACCTCCCTCTCAGAGACCCGGGATAGCCTCTCTGCGGTGAAGAATCCGGGGTCCTCTGTATACCTCTTCATGCCCAGCCTGTATAGCAGGTCTGCGCCGTGGTAGAACTCCCCGTCGACCACACCCTCATAGGGTGCCCCGGGGCGGCTGAGCCTGTGGTCCATTGCAACCATTACTAGGAAGTACATTGCAACGCTCCTCTTCGCCTCCCCGGGCGGGGGGTAGTATCGGGGGTCGGTGAACGTGTCTACCTCAAGGCCTCCCCGTAGCCTTGAGAGGAGCCTCCCAATGGCTCTGGCCTGGTCTGGGTTGACCCATACCATCCACATTCTCCACCACCTATACCAGTATGATCCTCCTCTCCCCGTCCTCCTCCATCAGGTATACCTGTCTCCTCCCCAGGGTGTATACTGCTACCACGTCATCTGATATGGTGATACTCTTGTATAGGCTTCCTACGGGTGGGTGCACTGTTATGTATACCCCCACGCCCTCGATCCTTGTATATGCTACCCCGTAGACTCCTACTGAGAAGTCCCTAGAGGCCCTATACACTGTGCCCCGGGGCTCGTTGTAGCCCTTCAGGGGGAATGCTGTCCTTATATAGACTACCTTGCTTGACCCCCTCCTATCCTGGAGGACCTCGTCGACCCCCTCGAATGGGCCCTTGAACACGATCTCGCGTAGGCCTAGTGCTAGTGTGAAGTTCCTACCAGATACTGTTAGTCCTCTCCGGTCATGCCCTAGCCTGACATACCCCTCAGCCCACTCCAGGTATACATCCACGGGGCACACCAAAACCGTTATGCACCCTAGGAGCTATAATTATGCTGGGTCACGCTAATGGAGGACGTGGTGCTGGTCAGATACTCTGAGATAGCTGTTAAGGGTAGGCACACGCGCAGGAGGATGGAGGAGCTACTGGTAGAGGGGATAAGGGAGCTTTTATCGAGGAGCGGAGTCGAGGGGGAGCCACACAGGGTCGATGGACGGGTTATAGTATACACAAGCAGGCCCCGCGAGGCGTCAAAGGCCATCTCAAGGGTATTCGGGGTTAAGAGCCTATCTCCAGCAGTGGAGACAGTATTCAGAGACCTAGAGGACCTCGTCGAGGCGGCATACAACTACTTCAAGGACCGGGTGAGGGGGAGGATATTCAGGGTGAGGGCCAGGAGGGCCGGGAGCCACAGCTTCACCAGCAAGGACGTGGAGAGGCTCCTAGGAGCCAGGCTAGTGGAGGCGGGGGCGCGGGGAGTAGACCTTGAGGCTCCAGAGTATACGGCATACGTGGAGATACGCGGCGAGAGGCTCTACATGTATGACGAGGTCCTCCCAGGCCCAGGAGGCCTCCCCCTCGGGAGCGAGGACCCAGTGCTAGTCCTATTCAGCGGGGGATTCGACTCCACAGTAGCAGCCTGGAGGGCGATGAGGAGGGGGAGCAGGGCATACCTCCTATACTATGACATGGGGGTCGAGGAGGCCAGGGACAACGCGGTCGAGGCGGCGTCGAGGCTAATGAGGCTATACGCCTACGGCTACAAGCCCAAGCTATACATAGTAGGATTCAGGGGGGTCGCAATGATTGCAAGATCCAGCATAAGGCCCGAGTACCAGCTCCTAGCAATAAGGAGGTACATGATGGAACATGCAACAAGCCTAGCAAGGAGGATGGGCATAGAAGCCATAGTAACTGGAGAATCCGTAGGCCAGGTAGCCAGCCAGACAATACGCAACCTCTACCTGATAAGCAGCGGGCTAGACATAGCAATACTAAGACCACTAGCAGGAAGCGACAAGGACGAGATCATGGAGGAGGCAAGGAGGATAGGGCTCTATGACATTGTAAGCAGGCAGATAGAAGTATGCGGAAGAGCCCCCACACCAACCCCCAGAGGAGACCCAGAGGCATTCTGGAGGGAGTATGAGAAGATACGCGGCACACCAGTACCAGAACCAGTAGAGGTACCACTGTTATAATGGTGGGCCCGGGGGGATTTGAACCCCCGACCACCCGGTATCTCACCCAGACCCGAACCCGAGCGCCCGGGATATGAGCCGGGCGCTCTACCTGGCTGAGCTACGGGCCCCCACTAATGCCATGAATAGGCTACGGGGTTTATTAAAATTACCCAGACACCAAACCACCTATCTAAGTATTACCTAAGCACCATGCATATTATACCAGTCTACTTCACTAATAGATATAATTAAGCCAGATGATCAATATACTAGCAGGGGAGTATCCTTGAATACACAGGGGAAAGGTCTCCTTGTAGCAAGCTGGGGTAACCCGTTTTCATGGAATAAGGCAAACTATATAATTGACGGCATAAAGATTACCAGCCTTACAAGTACAGAGGCGATAATCAGGGCAAGAAACCCAGCGCGGGTGCTCATTATAGGCGTGGATACATTTGCACAAACAAGCCCGATAGAGAGGAACAATGACCAGAAACACTGCAAAGAGTATAAGGAGCTCGGAAGAATAGACCCAGGCATGTTCAAGGATTATCAAAGCTACCTGGACAGTGTTAGGGGTAAGATGGAGGCATGGATCAGGTTATGCAGCTCTATAGATAACGGTACATTATCCAAGCTCCTAGAGGGTGGAGTATTAAACGTGCTCATAGCACCTGGTATAGGCAGCTTCTCAAACGTGGATCACAGGGGTGATGTGGGGGTAAATCCATTGGAGACGCTGAAAACAATGATACTTACAAGGATCCTAGAGGAGCTATTCAAGGCTGGAGGACCCCTAATTGTAGATGTCACACACGGCATAAACTATCTAACAATGACCATGCATGAAGTATCATTTACCGCCGCAAAGATATACTCCGTATCAACACTTGAGAAACTCGATGTAGAGATACTCAACAGCGAGCCATTCCCGCAACCTAGACCAGCAGGGCCCCCAACCTTAAATATACACAAAGTAGCATCCAGAACAATAGACCCCATCGGGAAGGAGGGATATAGCGTCATAAATGAGATGATAGCGCTCGGAAGCTCCATAGACGACAAACGAGAATTTCACATAAAATCTACAAGCTTGACACCAAAAGACAAGAGTGAACTTGGAAAAGGCATGAAGTTGCTAAGAAAGAAACTTAACATTATATATAGTAATGGAATAAATGCATTAAATATACTCGCATATACCCTACCATTGGCACTCATATACTTCGTGGCTGAGAATAAGGATAGGCTGGGTAATGCCAGTGCTGTAGGCACTGTAATAGGCCTACTCAGCGGGATTATAACTAGTGGGCTGGATAGAACAATCATATCAAGCTCCGGTATAATGCACAGGGTAGCGGTAAATTACGGGGAGGTTGAGAAGCTGCTAATACTTGCATCTCTTCAAGACGCTGTAACACAGATTGCGTTAAGAAACCTAGAAAGAATCCCTACATTAGAAGAGCTGAATAACCATGGGGTGCTTTTGGATATCCTAGAGAGGATAGCTAAGACTATAAACCTTCCGACAACTGAGCTTACAGATCATGAGATATCCCTGATTAGAGAACATGTTATAACAAAATGTGAGGATTATATTCCATTTAAGAAGGGTGGATGGCCTGATAACATACCGAGCAAACCCTATAGTAGGAATTATAAGGCTCACGGGGGGTTTGAAAGGAATACTGTGCAGGCTATGCTCCATAAAGGAGGGAAACTGTATCTGAGATACAACCCTGCACCTCTAAAGGATAACGGCAATAAGTGGGATAATGCATGGGAGTATATAAAGAGGAGTATATTGAGTGGGAAGAGGTCATATAACATCCACCGTGCCCCATCCAAGCCTTGTATATGAGCCTAGCCCCCTGCTGTATAGTTCCTCGATTGCACCTCTGCTCCGAGGCTCCAGTAGGAGTATTGTGCCTGGGGGCACTGTTATGACGGGTTCCCTTAGCATGCCCATGGCCATGCTCCAGCCCGCATTAACTGCCTCCACCGGCTGGCCGCTCGTCTGGACCAGGTAGGGGGCGACTATGCGGAACTTGTATTGTAATCCTGCCTCGCTGAGTAGCCCTTTTGCTAGCTTCATAGCGGAGCTTTGTGTTACCATGTTTATCTCTTCGAGCGGTGTGTTCTTTAGTATTGCTGGTGATATGAGGAGTGCTGCTATGAGGTCCTTGCCGCGTGTGTAGCTGCTTATGCCTGGTCTCTCGCCTTTGTGGATGTTGTAGAGTGTTATCCTCCTCTCCCCGCCTAGGAATACTGGTTTGCCGCTTGCAGCCTCGATCTCCTTCTCTGCCTCAAGGTATATGGCTGGGTGGAATCTGCCCTTTGAGTCGACGTAGTCGACGTGCTGTAGTATATATAGGTAGCCCTCCCGTGCAGCCTTGACTCGTCTATCTAGGGCTATCCCGATCCTCTCGAAGAGTGCGGGGCTGCGCCCGCACCTGCTGGCCCTCTTGATGGCATTGATGAAGTGGCGCGCGTCCAGGTTGCCCGCGTATTTGTCGAGGACCTCCCTGATCCCCCGTCTCAGGGCGTCCAGTTTTATGAAGCCTGTGCCCGTGTATAGGTATACCTCGCCCTTATCGTCTACGGCATACCCACTATAGATCCTGTAGTCCCCCAGGCTCTTGCTGAGTATGCATTCCTGGTCCCAGAACACGCCCCCCGCATCGCACCTATCCAGTAGGTCCTGCTTGTAGAAGAGGGATGCAATGGCTCCCGCAATAGTTGATGGCTGGGGGTATAATAGGCTCCTGCCAGCCGTTGAGGGGCCGTGGATTGTCGCATCGAATAACCCAGGCTCCCTGAATACAAGGGGCCAGTGGGCCTCAAATAACACCCGGTACCTATGCACTCCTCCTCACCCCACTCCTGAGAGCCTTAACAGCCTCAAGGACCTCAACGGTGACAGGTGAGTCCTCAGGGATGCCCCTTGACGGCAGGGCTAGCTCCT
>JALWGG010000026.1 GCA_027013765.1 Acidilobaceae archaeon | reverse complement strand
CCCCTAACCCTTATCTCACCCCTCTCCGGGTCCAGGTCCCGTACACGCAGGTTCAAGAGCTCCCCGGCCCTGAGGCCTGATTCCGCCATTAACGCTACTGCAAGTGCATCGACCATATCCCTAGAGCTCTGTATGAGCTTCTCAACCTCGCTCCAGGAGAGCGTGTCTGGCATTATATGCCTCTTCCTAGGGATCACTGGCAGGTCCCTGGCCACCCCGGCCCATTCAAGGAACCTCTTAACGAATAGCGTGTAGTAGTGGAGCGTGTTCTGCCTCACACCCCTAGACCCCCTCCCGCTACGCTTCCTGAGCGTGCTCATCCACCCAATGTAATCCTCCTCAGCCACATCCTCCAGCGGGGTGTCGGGGCCTATGTATGAGGCGAAGTTGTTCAAGGCTGCCCTGTAGGATTTGACTGTTGAATCGCTGGCCCCGCCTGCTGCAAGCATCTCTATAAAGATCTCTACAGCTTCCCCCACACTCATCCTGTAGATGCCTCTAGGAGGCCTTCCTATCCTGATCCCAGCCAGCCCCACTACACCCATATAATAAATATTGTGGGGGCGTGTGTTCGGGTGTTGCTCCTTGTATTTCCCTAGTCTTACCTACCTTCTAGCCCTCACTACGGCTGCTAGGACGGCTAGTGCCACTATTATTATAGTGGCTAGGACCCATACCGGGGGTTTACCCTCCTCTACTACTATTGTTGTAGTGGTCCCGGTCTCCTGGGCCCCTGCTGGTGTCGTGGCCTCGCTGGTCTCCTGTGTTGTGGTTTCGCTTGTTGTCGTGGTTGTTGCCTGGGTGGTGGTCTCTGTTGTGGTTTCGCTCGTGGTAGTGGTTGTGGTAGTTGTGGTGGTATAGGTTGTCTGTGTTGTAGTGGTGGTTGTTGTTACCGTGGTCTCCGTCGTCTCCGTGGCAGTCTCCGTAGTGGTCGTTGTGGTCCTCTTACCCTTGACGTCGAATTCCACGATCTTGGACTCGCCCTTGTTACCGTTGAAGTCTATGGCGTATGCCTTGGCCGTGTAGTGGCCTGGCTCGCTCACCCTATAGACTACCAGGTAGAGCCCCTTGGTGTTGGTTATCAACCCTTTAACCTCTTCTCTAGAACCGTCGGGTTTCACTATCTCCATGTATACGTCCTTTACGCCCCACCCGTCGTCCCACGCCTTTATGCTGAACGTCACTATCTTACCCTGCCTGGGCCTTTTAGGCGATATCCCGCTTATCTCAACGCTCGGCCCCTTGTCATCCATGTATGATGCCAGTGTTATTGTTCCCGGGGTTGATGCATTAACCTCCACTATGAAGAGGTGGTATATTCCTATATCATAGTACTCCACGTTAAGAGGCTCCTTCGACCCATAGAACTTGTACTGGCTCGGGTCCACCGTCTTATTCATGTAGAAGACTAGTGTTATGTTGCTGGTCTCCAGGTCCTGGAATCCTGTAGTGTTTATAGACCACGTGACAGCCTTGCTATAGGGGTCTACATGTTCTATAACCATGAACCTCTCCGTGTTAAGGCTACCTGACTTGAAGAAGTATGGCCTACCTGAGGGAATGTATACCTTCACAGTCCCGTTAGTGTAGAGGTCAACGATCTTCATACCCCAATAGTATCCCTCTGGATAGCCGTGGTTTGCCGTTGTAGTTGTTATAAAGTATACCCTACTCCCGTCACTCCTAGTCCATACAGCATCTGCATCCCTATGCACGTGGCCTGAGAATACTGCCAGCACGTTTCCATGGTTCTCAAGTATCTCGAAGAACCTCTTGGCCTGGTCCCATCCAAGCTCCCTCCAGCTGCTATACAGGTTCCCTCTAAACGACTCAGGATCACCCTTATAGAATCCAGCTCTATTGAATAGGGGGTGGTGGAACATTATAACTGCTTTTTTATCGCTATTCTCTGCCAATACCTTCTCTAGGAAGTCTAGTTGCTCATCCTCTGGATACCCTATCCCCCTTGTATCGATCCCTATGAAAATGAAGTCCCCGTAGCTGAAGCTCCAGTACCTCAGGCTATTCTGGTATCTCCCATAGAGGTACTCTAGGAAGGATTTCAGCGTAGACACCTGGGCCCAGTCGTGGTTGCCCGGCACTATTACTGTTGGTATTAGTAGCTGGTTCATCTGGGAGAAGTAGTCCTTGTGGGATGCCATGTCGCTCCCAACGTCTATCTGGTCCCCCGTGACTAGGACTAGCCCTGCCCCATGGCTCCTTGCAATCGTGTTTATCAAGGCTATGTACCTGGTGTTCTTGTAAGTGTTTGGTATACCCTTATTCGTCGCCCCGAAGTGCTGGTCTGTTATGTGTACAACCCTTATATGACCCTCGGGTCCTTGGCCCACGATCAGTGAACGGGGCATAACCGCCTCTCCACCCTGATACTCCACCGCTAGCGTGTAGAGGCCTGGATCTGCGTCCCCTGGAACCTTAACTGTAACCCTCTGGACCTTGTATGTAAGGTTCTCCTCAGGGCTGTAATCCTCTACGCCGCCCACCGATACAATCTCCATCCTGTAACTCGCGTTGAACCCATACATGACTACGCCCTCGATATTGAGCGGCTCATCGGTCCTAACCAGCACGTCCAGCTCGTCTCCCGGCATGGCCACGGCTGGGAGCCCGTAGAATGGCCTCACTATATATGGCTCCTCTCCTGTATAGACTAGAGTGTTAGCCTCTCCCCTGTAGAGGGCTGCCGATGCGAGGATCAGGATGAGGATCATCACAGCATACACGTATACCTGGACCCTGACACCTCTCAAGGCCTAGAGACCACCGTGTTAGCCTATTGACAGGGCTGGGTATAAAGTGTTCCCATCTAGAGCTCCAGCTCCCCCGCCTCACTTACACTATAGATCTTGACGTCCTCCGGGTTAACGTATACCCTGAGGGGCTTGCCCTGCTCCACCCGGTGCTTTGGGCTAAGGTATACACTCACACTCCCAGCAGGGGTCTTTAGCCTGACCTGGTTGAAGACTCCGAGGAACATGACTATCTCCACTATACCCTCAATAACATTAACGCCCCCATCCTCCTCTACAAGCGTGAAGTCCTCGGGCCTGATCACTGCTACAGCCTCCTCCCCAGGCGATAGTTCCCTAGTGGACATGTTCTCTCCAAGGATCCTCAGGCCCCGTATATCCAGCTCATAAAGGCTATCCACGGTTCTGGAAACGACTCCACGCAATACGGTGCTACGGCCTATGAAGGTGGCGACGAATAGGCTCCTAGGCCTCCTGTATATCCCGTGGGGTGTGTCTATCTGTAGCACCCTACCCCTGTTCATGACTGCTATCCTATCGCTTATGCTCATAGCCTCCTCCTGGTCGTGGGTGACGTATATAGTGGTTATCCCCAGCCTCCTCTGGAGCGACACTATCTCCTCCCTCATCCTGAGCCTTAGCTTCGCATCCAGGTTGCTCAGCGGCTCGTCTAGTAGGAGGACGCGGGGCTCTACTACTATGGCCCTTGCTAGGGCTACCCTCTGCTGCTGTCCTCCGCTGAGCTGGAGTGGGTATCTATCCTCTAGCCCCTCTAGGCCTACTAGCTCTAGGGCTCTTCTAACCCTCTTCCTTATCTCATTCTTGGGGACCTTCCTCAGCTTCAATCCATATGCTACGTTGTCGAATACGGTCATGTGGGGCCATAGTGCGTAGTTCTGGAATACCATTGCCGTCCCCCTCAGGTGGGGCTTCATATCCGTCACATCCTCGTCTCCGAAGTATATCCTGCCGCTGTCCGGCTTCTCGAAGCCTGCTATGATCCTGAGTGTGGTCGTCTTCCCGCACCCGCTTGGTCCTAGTAGTGTGAATATCTCGCCCTCCCTAACCTCTATATCCACGTTATCCACTGCCACTACATTATTGTACCTCTTTGTTACTCCTTCAAGCCTAACACTGACCACTGCTTACACCCCTATGAACGCGTATCTCTGCTTCAACACTATGTTCGTCAGCGTTATCACCAGTAGCTGCACCGTTAGGACTAGTGTAGCCATCGCGGCTACTATATGTATATAGTTGCCTCCCCCGTAGCCGCCTGTCAGGTATTCATACATAACAGCCGTCATGGGGGCGTAGCCCTCGTCTATCGGGTGTATCCTCCCGATCGTTATGCTTGTACTGACCTCGGCAACGCTGTAGACGAAGCTTATGAGTGCCCCGCTGAATATGTTCAGCCCGATCAAGGGTATTACTATGGTTGCCAGGACCCTAGACCTGGAGGCTCCAAGGTTTATGGCGGACTCTTCAAGGGCCTCATGAACCTGCTGGAGCCCCGCATATATGGCCCTAGTCGTGAATGGACTCCTCCTCACGGCATACGCCAGTATTAGCAGGAGTGCAGGGCTATAGTCTATGGGGTTCAGGTACTTCAACGGCCACGCGGTAGATGCCTGGGAGAATCCGTATAGTATTATTAATCCTGTAGCCAATGCCAGCCCGGGTATGGCTATTGGTATCGTTGAGAGTAGGTCTAGCAACCCTGCTATGCGCGCCCTAACCCTGCTCGATATATACGCGCTCGAAACCCCTATAACGATTATGACTATCACGGCTGCAGCCGAGTATACAACGCTATTCCTCAACGCGGATAGGGTAACCTCCTCTGAGAATATGTACTTGAAGTTGTCCAGTGTCAAGCCTGAGGGTAGTAAGCCTATCCACTGCTCTGTGAATGCATATATGAGGACCCCGATCTGTGGTATGGCGCTGAAGATCGTCCATGGGACTAGGACTAGGTATATGAAGATGTATCCTAGTAGGCTGGGCTTGAATCTTCTAGGGGTCCACCTGCCCCCCCTGACGATCATTGCATACTGCCTCAGGCTCACATACTTCTTAATTATTATGAACCATAGGGATGCCATTGTAACCAGTATTAGTGCTAGGATCACCGCGTCGGGGCTCAATTCTAGTATTGTAGTCGATGAGAGTATCTCTCTGACTATCCTTATTGATATCACGTCCTCCACCTTAAACGCTAGGGGGGCCGCGAGGTCCTCCATGGAGAATATGAATACTATCGCAGCGCCAGACGCGAGGCCTGGGAGGCTGAGGGGGAGGGTTACGGTTCTAAACAGCTTCCACCCGCTCGCACCAAGGTTCTCCGCCTGCTCCTCCAGGCTTGGGTCGACTTGTAGCATGCTAGAATAAACGTTGAGGTATACTATTGGCCAGAACATCATGGTTTGTGCAAGCACCATCCCAGCTATGTCCTGGAATTCTACGGTGAATCCTAGCTTAGATGTTATAGCTGATATTATACCGTTACCTCCGAAGAACTTGAATATGACGAATGCGTTCACGAATGGGGTATAGAGTAGGGGTACAATGACTAGGACGCGGAGTATATTCTTCCCTGGAAAGTCCATTCTAGCCATGATGAGCGCGACAATCGTCCCTATAATGGAGGCGAATAATGTAACCAGTGATGCCGCCATTAATGTATTAAGTATTATTCCATAGTTTCTCCATGTAAATATGAAGTGCTTCACCCCGCCCTCCTCAAAGGATATGACCCACTCGTCTCCAAGAGGGCTTAACGTCATGTAGGGATAATCCAGGAAGGATTTTAGGTAATCCATAGAGACTACGTTTCTAGGGGAGAGGAATAGGAAGGCCAGCGGGGCTATTAGGAATAGTGTAAAAACCATGAGTGCTATTATAAGCATTAATAGTATGATAGGATCTACCGGTGCCCTGCTGGCCAGTCTTGCTAATAGCCTCCTATTCATTATACCCTAGTCCCCCAGCCGTGTATGAGGTGTTATCTACGCCTTAACACTATAACTATGAGTGCTACCAGTACAATCACAACTAGTATTGCTGCTACGGGGACTCCTCCACGTGCCGTCTCAGTCGTGGTTGTCTGTGTCGTTTCTCCCGTCTCCTTTGCTCCGGTCTCAGTCGTTTTTTCTGTTGTCGTTGTTGTAGTCGTCTCCTCTGTGCTCGTCTTTGTTGCCTGGCCGGGGGTCCTAGTCTTCTCTATATTCTTCAACTCCTCCAGTATAGCCTTATACTTCTCGGTTGCAGCCTTCTTCCATGTAGCAGAGTACTTAGTCTTAGCCTCTGAAGCCTTTTGCGGGTCTTTTAACGTTTTTGTAACTTCTATGGCATTTTCAAGGGTCCACTTAACCTTCTGCTTTGTATACGGATCCGTGTATTCTATTGGGTCTCCAAGCTTTGCTGCGTAGGCCTTGAACTCCTCCTCGCTTATATACCCGTTTGTGTATAGGTATACCAGCTTCTTCCACGCCTCCTTTAATAGGTTGTTTAGGTCTACAAGTACCGTCTTGAAGTAGAATTGCATCCCCTTCTCATATTCTAGTGCCAGCGTGTCGTTGAAGTCAATCCCCTTTACGCTGGACAGCTTCTCATAGACCTGCTTCAGGTCCTGCCTCTTCGCTCCTTCCGGCAGGTTGAATGCGTTGGGGTTTGAGGGGAGCCTGTTTATGTCTGGGTCGAACCAGACCTTCTGGCCCTCTGTTAGTACCCATGCTATGAATGCCTTGGCAGCCTCCTGGTTCTTGCTGGTTGAGAGGAGTGCTATCGGGTCCCCGTTGACTATCGACTCTCCCTCTGGGAGTATGTATTCGCATGCCGGGTTGGTCTGCATGGCTGTGTAGCCGTAGAAGTCTATCGTTATCCCCACACCCACTCTCCCGAGGATCACGTCGTCCCTTACATCGGCGCTTCCACCCTCGATTAGGCTATTGGCTGCTAGCAGGGTTAGGTTCCTCCACCCATCCTCCCATCCATATGCTTGTAGTATGATCTCATACATTCTCGTATTAGATGTGGACCTTGTGGGGTCTGCTATAGCTACTATTGGCTTGTTCTCCTTCACTAGGGGGCCTGCGTATACAGGGCTTGCCAAGTCGCTCCACTTCTGGGGTACCGGGAGTCCATACTTGTTTAGCACATCGTGGTTCACTGTGAAGCCGAAGCTTGCAATGCTTGCTGCTACCCAGTAGATCTTCCCATCGTCCCCAACCCTCTTCATGGGTGCCCCGGCGTATGTGTCTGGGATCTCGTTTATCGCCTTCTCAACCTCACCCCCCTCTAGAGGGGCTAGGAGGCCTGCTTCATATAGTGTGTCGAATAGTGTCGGCCCTCCTCCCCAGGCAACGTCTATGTTGTTCCCCTTCCTTGCAGCTGATTGTATAGCGGATACCCACAACGTGGGATCATATGAGTAGAACTTTATATTTACTATGTTGTACTTCTTGGCTATATCCGACTTTAGGAATTCCTCTTTAGCCTTGTTAAGTATCTCTCCCGGGTGCCTTGATATGATCCTGAGTGTTACACCCTCTGCATGGGTTACTGAGGCGTATAGGAGGGGGTTAAGTAGGAGTAGGGCCAGAATCGCTAGGGCTAGGCCTCTTAGACCCAATCCACCCACCACTATAGACGATCCGGCTATACCACTCTATTAAATCTAGCAACCACCGCCTGATATTATCTGCTCCACCTATTTTAGCATCTAGAGGCATTATGAGGCTCATGGTGGCCTGGTTGAGGAGATGCATGCTCCAGGGCATATCTATAGGGATCCTTGTGTCTGGCGTGGTTGTCTTCGCCCTAGGGATCCTCCTATACAATATAGCCTCCGACTATTCGGAGGTCCTCGTCACCCTAGCTGCCATAACGAGTAGCCCCGCCTTCCTCCAGTTCACCGAGGACCTCATCGAGGCCTCGAATAGTGGGAGCCCGCTCACACTCGACCCGGACACGGTGTCTAGCCTATCCCCCGCAATCTCCAGCCTGCGCGTGTGGCTCTCGATGCTTGATATAGGAAAACTGGGGGCTATGAGTAATCTAATGATTATAACTGGAGTTGCTATGGCCGGGCTGGGTGCTGGAGGGATTATAGGATTCATTGCCGGGAGGAGGTCCTCTGCTAGCCCTTAATCCTTGCCTGCTCCTGTCCATATGATGAATGGCATCCCTTTAGTATGCTATTTATCTCCAGCACTGGAAGCTCCACCTGCTCCCCAGTCGGCATTACTATCTTCAACCTGTCCCCTGGCTTGTATATGCCATCAACGACTATGCTGGACTCTATGACGGGGGAGCCACCGTATCTAGATATGAACTCCGCCGAGGGGTACACGGCTGCCACTGTGAAGCCGTTCTTACCCTTTAATAGGAAGACTGCATAGGAGTCCTGGGTGGTCCTCGACTCTGCAACTGCATATACCCCCCGGGCATCCATGTCATATACTATACCGTTATACACCATTACTAGCCTGGAGAATCCTAGGTTAACTACCTCACCCCTAACGGTAACCCTTGTTGGGACCTCTATGCCAGACAGGCTACTTACTTCATTGTACTTTGAGGCATTTATTGATGCATAGCCTATGCCAGCTATTGCTAAGGCAAGTATTGCAACAAGTACCAGGTTCCTACTCATCCTCCACCCCTCCCAGCTAGGTATATTCCAACTGATAGTAATATGGTATACACTAGGAAGTCGAAGGCCGTGCTCCAGTGGTAGAGGATCCTTATACTATTATTATTTATAGCTATTATATGGCCGATGAGCGTGCTGACACCGTCCCTAGTCACAGCAGGCTCTAGGGGAGGCTCCAACGGTTTTGTGAAGTTTATCGACTCTCCGTTTGATAGAGTTATTGATTCTATGTATCCATCATCGTTGATCACTGCATCCACAACCCTATAATGCTCTGAGGCTAGCGGGACGGCGATATAGATGGTGAATCCTACACCAATAACCATTATAATAAATGCTAGTACTGCCCCGAGCCTGCCAAGCCCTAGTCCGCCCCTAGCATATGCGATACTAAGGCCTACGCCTATAACCATCATTAATAGAATTCTTACGCCTAGAAGAGCACTCCTACTACCACCCCCTGTAAACTCCTCGATAGCCTCCGTTGTCGGGTGTAGGCTCTCGGCCAGCATCCTTGATGACAGGTAGCTTAGGGGGACCATGACGAATGCGGCTATAGCGTATGCAGCACCTATCCTATTCCTCCTCTCGGGGTCACTTATGCTATTCTTTAGGGGAAAGTATGCCAGGTATGTTAAGAATAGGAGTAGTACCGCTGTCTCCTTTGGATCCCAGTTCCATGGAGACCCCCACGACTCGCTTGCCCAGGCACTGCCAGTGACTAGGACTGCCGCGCCGAAGAGGATCCCATACTTGACGAATGCATCAGCCAATGTGGAATACCGCTCAACCCCCCTCCACAGGTATAGTATAGATGAGGCAACGGCCCCAAGGAATATGATATACGTAGACACTGCTATGGGAACGTGTATGTAAATGTTCTTATAAGCCATCGGGGTGCCTAGAGGCACGCTAACCGGGATAGGCCCCTCAAGCACCAGGTAAACTGCTAGCCCCAGATCAGCTAGCACCAGGATAGGGAGCATGTATCTGAAGAGCGTCGAACCCCCCATAACAGGCACCATACCAATCAACAATTCACCCAGCACCGATAAAAATACCCCAATACCCGAAAATCTTCGTGGCCGGGCCCATGTATACTTCTTTAAACCCGGCATAGCAACATGGTTGATGCTGGAGGTTGTCTTGACTAGCCCGCTGGCCGCTGTGTCGGGTGTTTGGAAGAGGTATGATAGTAGATGGGTGCTTAGAGGCGTTAGCCTTAGTATTGGCGAGGGGGATAGGGTATTCATACTCGGTTCCAACGGGTCAGGCAAGACGACCCTATTAGGGATCATGGCCGGACTCATACAGCCGACCCGAGGCTCTGTATCCTACTCTTGCGGACCCCTCAAGAGATGTGTAGGATACTCTGGCCACTACCCGCTACTGTATGAGGACCTCACCGTCGAGGAGAATATTAGGTACTATTCAATACTTTATGGCGTCGATCCCGGGAGAGTCATGGGGTCTAGCCTATGGGAATCCCTATCCCTAGACAATGTCAGGGGCCTCAGGGTTTCACAGCTTAGTTATGGGTGGAGGAAGAGAGTGGACATCGCCCGGGCCACACTACACAGCCCACAGGTCCTCCTACTAGACGAGCCCTTCACGGGGCTTGATGAAGATGCGTCAAAAAGCCTAGCCAAGCTATTGCTAGACCTATCCAGGAGTGGTGTTGGAATAGTAATGACGTCGCCTAGGCCTGACAGGGAGTATGTCGAGCTGGCAACACGCATGTACAACCTCCAGGGGGGAGTGCTTGGAAATGCTGTATAGGGCGGTTAAGTGGATTACCGTGCTGGTATGGAAGGACCTGCTGCTCGACTATAGGAACCCTATGTCCGTTACAACACAGTTAATATTCTCGATCGGTGCCGGTGTACTAGCCGGGGTTATATATAGGTCTAGCATATGGCCCCCCGAGTCCCTTATACCAGCTACACTATCCATAGTACTTGTATTCCAGGCTATATTCGCCTCTTATAACAGCTTCCTGAGGGAGGCGGAGTCGAGGACTGTTGAGGGGCTTAGGCTATTGCCTGTGGGACCTGAGATAGTCTATATCTCTAAGTTCATCTACTCTATTGCTAATATAATAATATTCACGTATCTATTCCAGCTGTCGATACTATTCTTCACGTGGCCAGTCAGGATCAGCATTACGCATGTCTTCATATGGATTCTCCTGGCATCCCTCTACCTCGGCGGCGTGTCCAGCCTATCGTCTGCAATGATGATCTATAGTAGGACTAGGGGGACTCTAGCGCCAATGCTGATCCTAGTCCTATCCATACCATTCTTCCAATCCTCAACGGAGCCGATTAATATACTGGCTCAGGGCTACATGCCCCAGCCAGGGTGGCATATACCTATAACCACGCTTGGCCTAGGCTTTCTATTCACATCAACGATACTTGCTAAATACGTATTGGAATAACAATAATCATCAGATATTTTACACAATCAAACTATTATGATGTTCATTGAGATGTATCTCCAACCAATATTTTATATCACACATATATATTTAACCATATATATACCTATATAAGAATATTTCAATTGAGTATAGTAGAGGTATGCGGATTGCCATCTAAGCCTGTTAGGGCAATAGGATTATACCAAGGCTCATGCCCAATAATAGATACGCTGTCAAAGACCACAGAAGACTTCATGCTAAAACCCCTCCAGCTACATCCCAGAGACGGTAAAGTCGTGCCATGGGCTAAGGTTAAGGGTAGCAAGAGGCGTGTTAAAACACTCATGAGGGGCTTGAGCCGGATCAAGGGTTCAACATATACGATCATAAACGGGTCCAATAACAGCTCGTTAATAAGCGTATCCCTTCCGAAGAGCGCGTGTAAAGCTACCGCATGCCCCCTTTCAAACCCTCCCGAAGGGATACTAGTATTATCATCACTCATAACCCCAAAGGGGATACTAGTTCTAATAGTATCCCCCTCGCTTAGGAACCTCTCCAAGGCCGAGGAGAGCGGGCTAACCATCTTGGATCTCATAGATGCAGGAGAGCCCGCCATGCTGACCAGCGACCAGGAGAAGATCCTGGTGTATGCCTATGAGAGGGGATATTATGAGTATCCTAGAAAGGCTACCTTGAAGGACCTCTCAGAGTCTCTAGGGCTCTCGATATCCACTCTAGCCGAGTCGCTTAGGAGGGCTGAGCGGAAGACCATGAATAGTATTGTTCTCGACGATCTAATACTTCATAAGTATAAGGATGAGATTGGAGGAAAAGAAGAAAAATGATAGTTGTGATGTCTGGGATTATATCCTCTTGTATAGTATGAATGATACAACCATCCCTACAACTACCGCTATAATCGCTATTCCAGCCAGTGCTATGCCGCTTGGGCCCTTTGTAACTGTCTCGGTTATTGGAGTAGTTGATGTGACGGTCTTTGTTACCGTCTGCTCCCCTGCCCCAGATGTTGTGGTTGTTGTTACCGTGACTGTTTTTGTGACAGTTGCTGGTTGTGCTCCTCCTTTTATGGTGTCTAGTGACGCCTTGAAGAGCTTGCTAACAGCCTCTATATGTTTGTCCGGGTCTGATGCTATGTCTGTGAACTTCCTTACATCCTGCCATGCAGGGTCGTTATAGTTGGTGTGGCATCCTATACAGGTCCCTACCCTTAGTATCTTCTGTATCTCTGTCTTGTTGAATGGGCGGGAGTTGGGGTGGTTTATTGATAGGAGCTGGTTGCCCTCCTCGTCTACAAGCTTTGTTATATCTACCGGGAGGTTGCTGGCCTGGTATCTCAGGATCTCGTCTCCCAGGCCCACCGCCTTGGGGTCTGCGTGGCATTCTGCACAGGTCCTAGCCTCCTTCCTCACCGTGTGGGAGTGGATGGGGGCCATTGCGACGCTCGGGTATCCGTCATAGGTTGTGAATGGCTCGTTATACTTTACAACCTCCCCGTCTGGGCCTATTATTGTCCATATATCCTGGCATCCGGGTATGTATGGCTCCACTCTGCCCTCTGGCCCTATGCCTAGGGGTACTCTGTCCCAGCGTAGGAAGCTCCTGGTCTCCCTCACCTTGAATGTTGTCATGAGCCTGTTGGCCTGGGAGGCGATCATTGACGGGTCATCCACCGCTGTTGCATTGTATGATAGCCAGTCCTTGTCCGGGGTTGATAGGTCTGCCTGGACGTGGCATCCATAGCATTGCGGGGCCCATTTGTCGTGGCAGGCGTAGCATTCTAGCTTCTGTATATGCTCCTTTACTGCTACCATTGCAGTGTATCCCATTGGTGATAGCTGGTGGTTCTCTGCCAGGTCCTTTAGCTGTGGTACAGGATGTTTTTTACCGGTGACCTTGCTTATTAGGTAGAATTTGCCGTTCTCCTCCACTATGTTTGGTAGCTTCCCGTATCTTGTGGTGAAGTTTGCATACTGGTCTGGGGTCCCGTGGCACGTCTCGCATTCTATAGCTGTTGCTTGCCACTTCTTGCTATAGATGTTCCCGTCCCCATGTATCTCCGGCTCGACGTGGCAGTCTACACAGTGCATCCCCTTCTCATAGTGGACGTCTGGAAGTAGGTGGTTGTACCATTTACCATGCATCTTTGGAGCCTTCTCTCCAGGCTTAGTCCCCCATGGATAGCCGTAGGGGTCTGCCTCCATTATCCCTATATAGCTTACACCAGTCCTCCCACCCCTGTTGTGACAGTGGACACATTGGTATGCTGGTATCTTCGTCGTTATCTTGTGGAGCTTCATGTGGCCTGGCTCATCCTTCGGTATAGTGGGGTCGTTGCCCTTGTATAGCCCGTCGTCATCATAGATAACGTGGCAGGCCGAGCACCCACTGCTCCTGTAGTCTGCGTAGACCTCCTTGCCCCTCACCCATATATGGCATCTCAGGCACTGGTCCCTAAGATAGGCGTCTACAGGATGGTTCTCCTGGCTCCATGGCTTGGATGGGTCGAAGTATGGTAGTGGCTTGAGCTCGTGCAGGGCGCCCTGGTCCTCGGGGACGTTTCCATCGGTATCCTTAACCCATACAACCCCATAGATTGCTAGCTTAGTGTCCTGGGCCCCAGCACTGTACCTTGCCCCGCTGATCTTGCCAGCCATTGTCGAGTGCAGGCTCTTAACCATCTTCTCCACTATATCTGAGTGGCAGACTCCGCACGTCTTGTTGACTACCCTCATATCCCCGGGGTTCCTAACCACGCCTACATGGGCCTCATCAACTGTTGTTGCATCAGGGTCCCCGCCGTGGCAGAACGTGCATGCCAGCGTCTTCATGGATGGTATATCGGATATGTCCTCTATCCCCTGGTGGCCCGTGTTACAGCCCTCGCTCCTCTGGGGGTCATACTTCGGCACTCCCGGCAGCGTGTCCATACCCTTGACGTCTAGTGCTAGGCCCGGTGTATTGTAGACCACGGCACCGGGATACTCTAGCACGGGCTTAGCGTCTTGGACTGCTGTTGCTACTCCCGTGGACCCTGTTGGTGTTGGTATGTAGCCTAGGATTGATGCTGCTGCTATTATCATCATTGCAATTATTAGCATTGAGCCTATACTTGATCGTGCCTCTGTCAAGGCGTATTACCTGTTGAAAGTATATGTTTATACATGTAAATTAATAGGGTGACCCGAAGGATTACGGGAGAGCCTAGACCCTCCTAGAGTAGAACCATGCCGAGAATAGGCCGGAAGCCGCCATTACAGCTACCCCAATCCATATCAAGTCTACTCCTGGGACCACCTTTACCATAATCGTTATCCCATCACTCTTTATGTTAGAGCTTGCTGGATCATATTTCTCTGCTAGAAGATACAGGTCTATCATTGCTTGCTCTACTTGGAAACCAGCCTCTACATGACTCATTCCCGTAACACTGCCGATATTGTACCCTGCAGCCATGACCCCCACCAGGCTCAGGTACTCCTCCGGCTTGAGCCCGTGCCTGGCCTCTGATAGGTAGTATACTAGGAGCTCGTGGTATGTGTTGAAGAATCCCTGGGCGTGGGGCGGTTGTACATTTATATAGAGGTCTGATAGGCCCCTCCCTATTATTATAGTGTCCGTTACAAGTCCGTGTATGCCTAGTGCCTCCCCGTTTGCCTCGAACCTTATCACTGGTTCCACGATCCTTGTTTCCCCGCCCTCGCTTATCTTTAGTGTTAGTTTTAGCCTGGCCCCTTCGAGGACCTCTCTGGGTAGCGGTATTCTTCCTGGGATTGATGATGACATCTTCATGAATAATCCCGTGTCTGATAGCATGTTTGATAGTGTGGACTTCATGGTCTCTTCTAGGACTACAGCATCCCCCCTCTCCATTACTATATACAGGTATAGGCCCCTCTCATACCTGCCCGGTAACTGGTACACCTGCCCTCGATACTCAAGCTCCCCCTCTACTACTAGCATGTATGGCACATTTATCTCAAGGCCGCCCTCAACGGGTTTCCCGAAGCCTATACTCCCATTCCCGCCTGGGAGGTCTGGGTATAGTGCTGCCTCCTTGACCCTTATTGTTATATTGCCTAGCTTAAGCTCAGCAGGATCCCTGAATATTATTGTGTAGTATGAGTGTGTACCCGCTATTCTGGCCTCACTCATGTTTGCTAGTAGCAGTGCCCGTGTCCCCCCTACACCTACGCTTAGCCATGCACCCTCCAGCTCCCCGCTGTCCGATACTATGGGGGTCATGTCTATTGTCATGTTTGGCTCTATGAATGTTATTGTTATGCTAGTGTTCATGGCTATCGTCTCGTTTGTCCCCGTCACGATGTCGTTGATGAGTATATCGCCCACCCCGGTTACAGTGGTGTTCTGGCTTATCTTCAACGTGTTCCTGTCAACTAGAAGCTCCCTGAGGGTTGCCGCCGAGGCGTTTGTCGACACCTCCTCCAATGCTAGCTTCACGTCCTTAATTGCTGGAGCCACGTCCATCTTCAGAAGGTTTATAGCTTGCCATGCAAGGAATGCTGTATTTCTCTTGCCAGCTACATGCGTGTATAGGTCTATAACACCCTGTCCCCTCTCGAACTTGTAATCTACAAGTTCTATGGTAGCGCCTCCAACATCTACGCTGCCATTCAACGGTATCTTATAGGTCTCGAAGTAGGTGTCGTTGAACGCGTATGTACCGCTGAGGAGGACCCCTATGAATACTAGGACTACTCCTAGGTGTATGAGTTTTATTGATAGGATCCTGTACTGGCTCCCCGGGATCCTCCTCCTCTTGAACGCTGTATACACGGGGTATAGTATCGATATTACTATGGATCCCAGTACTATGCTTGAAACCGCCAGTCCGACCATTATCATTATATTAGTCGTCCTGGGAGCCATTGGCGCCGGCTGTATTACGGCCTTGTCGACAGCTACATAGGAGGTTACTGCCAGTATACCGGTTATTACCAGCATTGATAGGAAGCCCTTGCCCCCTATCTCCTTAGCAAGGAAGTAGCCTGGGAGGAATGCTATGGCTACTAGGAATAGGGGGTACAGTACTGGGTGGTAGAATCTGACCCCTTCAGACATTGTAGGGACCATGGCGTTAATGGATATAGCGGTTAGTATTGATGGTGCTAGGAGGGATGCGTAGACGAATAGCGATATCACTATTAGGAGGAGGCCTGCTATTATTATTGATACCTGCGACACTATCCGGCCCCTGAAGGCCCTCCTAATGCCCTCGATGACCCTTGATGCTCCATCGCTTGATACCAGCGTGTAGAGTGCCAGGCCGAGGTATCCTATGCTTAGTGACAGGAGTATTATCGATCCTATATTCGCTGATGCGAAGCTGTGGAGCGGGCTCAAGCCGCTCCTCGTGACGTATAGTGCTAGGGGCACGCTGCTTGCCAGCATAAGTAGCATAGTCTTCCTCAGCCCCTCAAGGGGGCCTATGCTGTGTAGTGCCGCAACAGCAGCCAGCCATACAACAAGCTCCGCTATCTCCACCGGGTCCCACGCCCAGTAGCCTCCCCAGCCGAACGTCTCATAGCTCCAGTAAGCCCCCAGGGTTATCCCCATGCTGAGGAGGCTCCATCCAAGCAGGAATAGTACAAGGCCCCTCCTGACGCCGCTTAGCAGTGCTAGGGCCCCTACAAGTAGGAGTGCGTAGCCTCCGAATGTTGTTAGTGGGTGGGGTATTATCCAGTAGCTCTTGAGTAGTGGATTGAGCCCCATGCCACCCCCTCCCCTGGTCACGTCGAAGGCTCCGTTGAGGAGTGCAGCTAGTAGTATTACTAGTAGTGATATTGCTGCTGAGGCTGTGAAGGAGTTGGGGGTGTTGCCCCGCCTTAGGATGTATAGTACCCCTAGCCCGGTTACCGTTGACATGAAGTATAGGCTGGATCCTCCCCCGGACCAGGATGTGGCTATCCTGATCGCCATGCTAAGCCCGTTGCTTGAGTTCTCTGCCACCTCGGCTAGCCTGTAGTCCAGTGTTATGAAGGGTATCATGTAGATTAGCCAGCCGACTAGTAGGATCTGGATCGACCTCTCCAGTATCGCCTTGTGGAGCCTCCAGTCCCTCGATGCTAGGCTTGCAAGGCTCAATGCGACGCCTATAATGCCTATTATTGGCAGGATTACTGCATAGTGTAGCCCGAGCTCCAACACGGCCACCTCATACTAGCTTGAGTGAGTATGCTAGTAGTATGAAACCCATAAATGCTAGTATAAGGTACCCGTTCCTCTTGAACCTCCCGCTCCCAAGCCTCTCCATCGCCCTCCTAAGCCCCTGGTAGGATGATGCGGTTATGGCTAGCCCTACCGGTAGCGAGACTCCTAGTGAGAATGCTATGAGGCTCGGCAGCCCCGTGGATAGGCCGCCCGCCGCTATTATCATCAGTGCCCCGGCAACGAGGGGGAAGCTGCACTGGACTGATAGGAGGCCGTATAGGAAGCTGAAGCCTAGTATGCCCCTCCTAGTCGAGGCCCCCATGTTTATGAATGCTGGGATATCCATGTAGCCTAGTATGCCTGAGGCTAGTATTGCCAGTCCCGCGGCTGGCATGAGCATGTTACTTATCCCAGCGACCTTGTCTCCGAGGATTAGGAATAGGAGCCCGACGGCCCCGACACCTGCAGCAGATGCAGCCATCCCCTTAACCCCGTCAAATCCTCCAAGCCTCCTCCCAGCCGCCATCGTGGTGGTTGTGTATGCCAGTAGTAGTGGGAATACGCATGGGGATAGGGATGCCATCAACCCTGCAAGCAGCGCTGCCAGCGTTGATGCCATTACCTGTATCTCTCCTCCCTGGCTTAGCATGGTAGCATTACCCCGGGCCTCGTGGACTGTGGTCATAGAGTCTAGTAGTAGGGCTATCCTGTAGGCCTCCTCCCCCGTGACG
>JALWGG010000025.1 GCA_027013765.1 Acidilobaceae archaeon | reverse complement strand
AAGACTCGGAGCACTACGCCTAATACTCCTACTAGCGGCAAGGCTCCGGGAGAGGATACAATAGGGCCAGACTAGCTGGGCTCAAGACTCCTCCATAACCAGCGGGCCGCCCGGGAGAACGTATAGTGGGACCCTAGACTTCACGTATACCCGTAGAGGCCTGAAGCCCAACCTCATATATAGCCTAACCGCTTCAGGGACGGCAACCAACACGATCTCGCCCACACCCCCAGCCCGGAGCTTCTCCAACGCGCTTGACAGCAGCATGGACCCCACACCCCTGCCCTGGAACCGCCTCGATACTGCCAGCAGGCTCAGGTAGCCTATAACACGTCCACAGGTTGAACTGTATTCATACGCCTCAACGAAACCCACGGGCTCGCTGCCCTCAAGGGCCTGTAGCACGATCATTCTATGCCTCTTATACATCCTTCTGAAGTAGTTTGCAGCATCCTCTATATTCCAGTTCATGAAGTCGGGGTATATGCTGAAGGCGTCATTATAGATATTGACTATAGACTCTAGCGCATCCCGGTCCCTGACAGGGTCCACCTCCACGATCCTAGCCCCCTCAGGGGCCCGCCGGGGCCTAGGGGATTCAAGCCTCATGAGCACTCCAGTCTCCCTATATGACTCTAGGCCTGGCAGATGGCGGGCTAGGATGCTGTGCGTGAACCCTGCTAGGGGGCCTAGCCTGACATCTACAACCCCCCTCACGCCCTGCCACTCCTCCAGGCTTAGCCTGGCCCATGATAGGAGTAGCCTAGCCGCTCCGTTGATTGTGTCCTGGGGCATGCTGGGGTCGAGCCTTATTGATGTAAATGATAGCTCCTCCTTATCACTAACCCAGGCCCATGCATAGCCTGCCAGCCTCCCGTCTACTAGTGCTAGGGCGAGCTCCTCCGGCTCCAGGTCCTGGCTGGACAGCCAGCCCCTAACGTCTTCTAGGGAAACAGGCTCAGAATAACAGCCACCATGCTGGGAGCCTAGAGTATTCTCCAGCCTAGCTATCTCCCCCTCAAACCCTCTACCCATATTCTTTACTATAAGCCTCAAGGGGTGCCACCAGCCCGCCATGCTATATGCATAGGCGACGTGGTATTGTGTTTTGTGAACGGTATGCATATATTCCTCTCAGCCCAGTGTATGGTTTTGAGGTGATGGTGTTGGCAGCGGTCCCGCACCCCACGAATGCTGTACTGGTCGGGCGGAAGCCTGTTATGAACTACGTGCTGGCGGCGCTGAGGCTCTTCACCCAGGAGGGTGTTAGCGAGGTCGTTATCAGGGCTAGGGGTAGGAATGTCTGTAAGGCCGTCGACACTGTGGAGACCCTCAGGCACATGTTCATGAAGGACCTCCAGGTCAAGTCTATAAACATATACAGTGAGGAGGTCTCGGACGAGAGTGGTAGGAAGAGGAGGGTATCCAGTATAGAGATAGTCGTCACCCGCCCCCAGTCCTAACTATAACCCCACCCTCAACCTCTACAAGCCTAGCCCCGAGGGCGTCCACCAGTCCTAGGTCGTGCGTCGCAACCGCTATACCGACACCCCTGGACGCGTGCATCCTCAACACATCTACCAGCATCCCCCTCCTAGCCCTGTCGAGGCTGGAGTGGGGCTCGTCTAGGAGGAGGTATCTAGGCTTTAATGCCAGGGCCCTGGCTATTGATACTGCCTGCGCCTGCCCCGCCGATAAGGTGCTGGCCCTCTCCTCCAGGAGGTCCTCCAGCCCCATGAGGCGGGCCGCCCACTCCACCCTTGAGGCTATGAGGTCCTCCCCGGCCCCCCGGAGCCGTAGGCCTAGGGCTATGTTATCCCATAC
>JALWGG010000024.1 GCA_027013765.1 Acidilobaceae archaeon | reverse complement strand
AAAGGAGAGGGGTAGAGTAATAGTCATCGGAGCCACAAACAGGCCCGACGCCGTGGACCCCGCCCTTAGGAGGCCCGGCAGGTTCGACAGGGAGATCGAGATCAGGCCGCCGGATAAGAGGGCTAGGATAGAGATCCTCAAGGTCCACACGAGGAACATGCCCCTGGCGGATGACGTGGACCTAGACAGGATAGCTGAGATGACCCACGGCTATACTGGGGCAGACCTAGCAGCGCTAGCAAAGGAGGCAGCCATGGCGGCGCTGCGCAGATTCATGAAGGAGGAGAAGGTCGACCTATCCAAGATGGAGACGATCCCAACCGATATATTAAAGAAGCTAAAGGTCACCATGAGCGACTTCATAAGCGCCATGAAGATGATAAGGCCAAGCCTCATAAGAGAGGTCTTTGTAGAGGTTCCTGAGGTTAGGTGGGATGATATTGGTGGGTTGGCCGGGGTCAAGCAGGAGCTGAGGGAGGCTGTCGAGTGGCCCCTGAGGCATCCAAAGGTATTCGAGGAGATGGGTATTAGGCCTCCTAAGGGCATCCTCTTGTTCGGCCCTCCCGGTACTGGTAAGACCCTGCTCGCCAAGGCAGCTGCCACGGAGAGCGGGGCAAACTTCATAGCAGTCAGAGGACCAGAAATACTAAGCAAATGGGTAGGAGAAAGCGAAAAGGCTGTGAGGAAGATATTCGAGCGCGCCAGGCAGGTCGCTCCAGCAATAGTATTCTTCGACGAGATAGACGCGATAGCCCCTGCCAGGGGGTTCAGGCATGATACAAGCGGTGTAACCGATAGGATAGTGAACCAGCTGCTCACGGAGATGGATGGGATAGTGCCTCTCCAGAACGTGGTGGTTATAGCGGCTACAAACAGGCCCGACATAATAGACCCTGCACTCCTGAGGCCAGGCAGGTTTGACAGGCTCATATACGTCCCACCACCCGATAAGGAGGCTAGGAAGCAGATATTCGAGATCCACACCAGAAAGGTGCCACTAGCAGATGACGTGGACCTTGATAGGCTAGCCGAGATGACTGAAGGATACACGGGTGCAGATATAGAGGCTGTGGTCAGGGAAGCAGTAATGATAAAGCTTAGAGAGAAGCTTGAAGTAGGGCCAGTCTCCATGAAGCACTTCGAAGAAGCACTCAAGAAGGTGCCACCAAGCCTGACAAAGGATGACATCTACAGGTATGAGAGGATGGCTAAAGAGCTAAAGAGGCTCTCACTAGGCTAACCAAGGCCACAACCACTCCAATCCCCAACCTAATGATCACGCCTCCCTATTATTGAAACGTGTAGTGCCCAACAAAGGGTTTTTCCCCCGTGTTTCAACCATAAAGGGATTAATTGGGCTTTAGCCATGCATGTGCTTAACCACTTTATACCTCCACGGCGATACCCTTACTATGGTGTATTTTAGTTGGTCGAGCTAGGATTCCCAAGGAGGATCTTTTTCCGTGAGGATGCGGGTGAAGCGCTTAAGATGCTACTATCTGATAGGGGGATCGACTCTGTCCTAGTAGTGACCGACCCCGTAGTCTCTTCAATGCATTGGTTCAAGGATATGCTGGAGAGTGTTAAGAGTGTTGCAAGGGTATCACTATATACAGGAGTCGAGCCCGAGCCCGGATTCGAGGTTGCAGATGGTATAGCGTCTGCTGCCAGGGAGGCTGGAGCCAGGGCTATAATAGCTGTTGGGGGCGGGAGTGTCATAGATGCTGCAAAATCCGGCCTTGTCAAGCTAGTCAACCCAAAAATTAGCCTGGACCAGGTAGCCCCCTTCACGAGTATAGGAGTGGAGGGGAGTGGGGTGCTACTAGTGGCGGTACCCACAACTAGTGGGAGTGGGAGTGATGCCAGCTATGGAATCGTGTTAACCAGGCGCGTGGATGGTAGGGAGAAGGTGGCTTTAGGTAGCTATGAGCTAATCCCGTATGCATCAATACTAGACCCCAGGCTCCCCAAGTTTATGCCAAGACGCCTGGCCATAGGGACCGGGTTGGACGTCCTTGCACACAGCCTAGAGGCTCTAGTATCCATAAACTCTAACCCGGTAAGCGACGCTTTATCCCTTAAGGCTATAGAACTAGTCTTCAGGCACCTGCCGAGGATCGCTGGGGGTGAGGGTAGTGATGATGATTGGGCCATGATGCATATAGCAGCAACGATGGCAGGCATGGCCTTCACCAACTCTGGCCTCGGCTTGGCACATGCGATAGCCCATCCCCTGGGGGCTAGGCTTGGGATCCATCATGGAACAATTGTAGCCACCGTCCTACCATACGTTATAGAGTATAATAGTAGGAGTCCGGAGGCGCTGTCAAAGTATAGGTATGTGAAGGACTTCCTTGAGAAGATGCTTGGCGCCCCAGAGAGGGGTAGCCTGGAGGACCATGTGAGAGCATTATACAGGGGTGTTGGGCACCCAGTAAGGTTGAGGGATCTGGCTGGTGTGAGTGAGGAGGAGTATAGAGGGTTGGTGGATGAAGTGGCGGAGTCCGCACTCAGAGACCCGGATATAGCATTCAACCCCGTAGTCCCCACCGTGGATGATATAGCAGATATACTCCGTAAAGCATACTAGGCTAAGACCCGGGGGGGTCTAGTATTGGGATATAGGTTCCCTAGTAGGGAGTGGGCGGAGGAGTACTGCAGGCTTCTTGACTCCTCCCAGAGGTATAGGAGTAGTGGGAGGGGCTGGAAGTACCCCATACTGTTTAAGGTAGCAGACACTAACCAGGGCTTCACGCTATACCTAGAGGATGGGAGGTGCCTAGGGGTTGAGTGGTATGATGACGCGTCTAGCGCTGATGCACCTGTCATAATATCTGCTAGCCTGGATGAGTGGGTGGAGGTGATCAGTGGAAGGATAAACCCGTTGACAGCGATTATGAGGAGGAGGCTTAAGATAGAGAAGGGGGATATATCACTGATCCTGAGATACTCGATCGCCGCGCTGGAAATGGTGCATGTGGCCCAGAAGCTTGGATTGGGGAGCAGTGGTGAGGGAGGCGGAGGCTAAGATAAGGGTTGACTGCAGCAGGTTTGACGAGCTGAGGGGGGTCCTGAGGGGGAAGGGGTATAGGCTTGAGGGTAGGGTTAGGGAGGATGATGTATACTATCAGCACCCCTGCAGGGACCTTATGAGGAGTGACGAGGCATTGAGGCTTAGGTATAGTGGGGGTAGAATGGTACTCTCATATAAGGGGCCTAGGAGTGGTGGGAGGCTGAAGGTTAGGGAGGAGCTTGAAGCCCGTGTAGAGGGGCCTCTTGGACTGATCCTGGAGCGCCTCGGATTCAGGGAATCGGTCAGGGTTGGGAAGTCTAGGGAGGTATATCGCGGGGATCGGGTTAAGGTCTTCCTAGATACTGTGGATGGCGTGGGGTGTTTTATAGAGGTTGAGAGCCTCACCGGGGACCCTATGCATGTGTCTGAGGCTTTGAAGGAGCTTGGGTTGGATAAAGAGGAGGTCGTGTATGATAGTTATGCGGAGATCGTTGCTAGGAGCCTATCCCTTAGTGACTCCGATAGGTCTCATACGGGCGACTAGCCTGGCTATGCCTACTGCATCGGCAACCTGCGCCACTTTATCAACGTCCTTATACGCCTCCGGCATCTCCTCCACGACCGTGGCTACGTTGCTAGCCCTAATGTATATGCCCTTCGCGGCCAGCTCCTCGACCACCTGCCTATAGGACTTGGTCCTCTTAGCTCTAGCCCTGCTCATCCACCTGCCTGCCCCGTGGGGGGCCGTGTACCAGCTCTTCACTCCTGACTCCACGCCTGCAAGTATGTAGCTTGCTGTACCCATGCTTCCTGGTATCAGGACTGGCTGTCCCACGTCCTTGTAGTCTGCGGGTATCTCTGGGTGGCCTGGTGGGAATGCCCTGGTTGCACCCTTCCTGTGTATCACTAGCTTCTTCCTCTTCCCATCAACGTCATACTCCTCTATCTTCGCTATGTTGTGGGCCACGTCATATACTATCTCAAGCCCCAGCTGGTCCGGGTCCCTGTGGAATACTGCCCTGAAGCTCTCCCTAGTCCAGTGGGCGATCATCTGCCTATTCGTCCATGCGAAGTTGGCTGCAGCCGCCATAGCCCTGACATAGTCCTGGGCTTCGGGGCTATTGTATGGTATACTAGCAAGCTCCCTGTCCGGGGGTATCGTCCCATACTTCCTCATAGCCCTCTCCATGACCACCAGATAGTCGCTCGCAACCTGATGCCCTAGCCCACGGCTCCCAGTATGGATCATCACCACTACCTGGCCCTCGAATAGGCCATAGGCCTTCGCTATACGCTCATCAAATACACGGTCGACCACCTGGACCTCTAGGAAGTGGTTCCCGCTACCCAGCGTCCCCAGCTGGGCCGCACCCCTCTTCTTGGCAGCCCTACTAACCTTGCTCGAATCGGCAAGAGACCAGCTACCTCTCTCCTCTATATGCTCCCTATCCTCAGGCCACCCATAGCCCTTCTCCACAGCCCACTCAACACCCCTATTGAGGACCTCCTCCAACTCGTTCACCGTGAGCCTAACCTTACCCGTGCTCCCCAACCCGCTGGGCACATTCCTATACAACGTATCCACCAACTCCCTTATCCTAGGCCTGACCTCGTCAACCGTCAAGTTCGTCCTGAGCACCCTGACGCCACAATTTATATCGTAACCGACCCCTCCGGGGCTTATGACTCCGTTTTCTTGTATGTCCATTGCTGCGACTCCGCCTATGGGGAATCCGTAGCCTTGGTGTCCGTCTGGCATTACTATGCTGTATTTTTGTATTCCTTGGAGGCATGCTACGTTTGCTGCCTGTCTTAGGGTTAGGTCTTGCCTCATCTTTTCTATTAGGAAGTCGTCTGCGTATATTATTGATGGTACCCTCATGCATCTCTGCGCCTCTCCCTTTGGGATCATCCATGTGTACTTGTCGATCCTCTTGAGTGGTATGTTCTGGCTCATTCCACCCACCTCGACCCGTTTTATAGTAGTTGGGGTTGGAGGGGCTATTTATGTTGGTTCATGTTCTAGCCTGTGGTAGTGGATCGCCCTCCTCCCGGTCCATGCTAGCAGGTGGTCTGCTATGATTATTGACGCCGCTGCCTCCACTACTGGCACTGCTCTTAGTGCTATGGCCGGGTCGTGCCTGCCCCTGCCTGTGATCGTGTCCTCCTCCAGGCTCCTCCAGTTTATGGTCTTCTGCTCCCTCCTGATGGTTGAGGTTGGTTTAACCACTGCCCTGATCCTTAGCTGGCCTGCTGCGTGTCCCCCGAGTAGCCCGCCGCTCGTCCCGCGCTCCACTGTTATCCTCCCCTCATTGATCCCGTATACCTCGTTTGCCTCCGACCCCCTCATGCGGGCTAGCCTGAACCCGTGGCCGAATTCGACCCCCTTCACGGCTGGTATTGTTAGGATTGCCTGTGCGAGTGTGGCGTCTAGCCTGTACCATGGATCCCCTAGCCCCTGGGGGAGGCCGTCTATGAGGACCTCTACTATGCCGCCTAGACTGTCACCCTCCCTAATAGCCTCCTTTAGCTTATCCTCCATGCGCCTCCTGGAGTCCTCGTCTGGGCAGTAGATTGTGTGGGTGTATGCCTC
>JALWGG010000023.1 GCA_027013765.1 Acidilobaceae archaeon | reverse complement strand
CCTTATAAACTTCATACAGGGCCACCATAATATATCTGGCCCTGTATGAAGTTTATAAGGTGATGGGGCCCATGATGACCGATTTCGGCAGAGAGCCTAGGCTATGATCCTGGCCGGCGCATCTGAGGCCCTATGACGCTGTAGACCTCCCCCGCCAGCACCCTATCCCTGGCAGCTATGATGCTACCCACCCTGGAGACGCTGCCAGTGTCTAGTGGAGGCTCCACCCCCTTGGGACCTATGAGTGCTCCTCCACAGTTGACCAGCATCCCCCCGGCAGCCGCTATATCCACGTTCCTCAGCTTGGACCTTACATCTACAAATAGTGTGAATAGGCCTAGGGCTGTATAGGCTATCTCAAGTGCGGCGCTGCCCAGGCTCCTTACCTTGAAGCCGCCCAGCCTCCTAATAACCTCCTCTAAGCCCCTAACAGCGTCTGGGTGCTCAACGTATACTGCCATGATCCTCTTGTAGGGCTCTACAGCCTCTGCAGGTATGCCCCCGATAAAGCATCTTCCCCCGGCAAATGATATCGTGTCGCCGTAGAATATTGGTGCTATAGCCCCTGCAATCACCTCCCTGAAGGATGACGCCCCCAACCTTGTAAATGCTATTGATACGGATGCCCATGGTATGCATGAGAGGTAATTGACGCTTCCATCCAACGGGTCTATCAGCGCAACTATATCGCCGCCCCCATAGACTCCCCCCTCCTCTCCGATTATGACCGCCCTGACCCCCTCACTCTTCAACACATCCACGATATACTCCTCAGCCATCTTATCCGCCCTAGTAGTCTCACCGGATACTCTAACAGACATTTCCGGCTGGCATGCATGGTCCCTTAGAAGCCCCGCGGTCTCCGAGGCGGCCTTTACCGCTATCCGCCTGAGCTGCTCTGGCTCCAAACTCACACACCCTCAACCATAATATCCCGTATGCTAGCGTTAACGGTCTCCCCAGCATCCCTTAAAATATTAATCATGCATACCAGAGACTCCTCCAGGCCCCTCAGGCCAGGGACACCATATGCTATAGCGAGTATCCTCCTCGTCTCGCCTGTAACCATGGAGATCCTGGAATCCCTATGGGCATACACATGGAGTATGACGCCCCTGGAATCCCTTAAAACAAGGACTCCAGGTGGCACCAGCACCCTACCCCTACCTATAGGCTCGAACGAGTCGCCAGGCTTCGCCCGGTCTAGGTATAGCGGCTCCTCCACCTTGTCAAGATCATATAGACCAATCGAGACTAGGTTCCATAGACTGGAGGCGTTTGCTGCATCAACTATATTATTTATAGATGGGAGGCTTGAGCCTCTAAGCACCCTCCTGGCAAGGGCCTCGGGACTGGGCCTCCACTTGGTTGGGTCTAGCTTCATCCTCCAGAAGAACCTCCTATAGGACCTTATATTATTGTTCTCGGCCAGCCCTTCAACATTCTTAAAGGAGGCCCTAAACTTGGATACTATATCGTTAATAGCCTCCAGGAGCCTGGTAGAGGATTCGTGGACGTGAAAGTCCTCTATGACGGTATAGGCTATCCGGATCCCGGTATCCTTAAGGTCCTCCCCGATCCCTATCATCGCCTCGACGCCTCCCACTATTCAAATCTCCCCCTTAAACGATTTACACTTTTAATCCTACAAGGGCGGGTCATATTCAAGGTGGGCCGGGATCAGGGGGAGGCTACTGCTCGGACTACTCACCATAGTGTTGTCAATGTCCGGGCTGGTTATTGCTGGTATATATGCGTATGCACTCCTATTTGGGGGATTCGCTATTGTTGAGGGCAGGAGCATGGAACCGCTACTGCATACCGGGGATCTAGTATTCC
>JALWGG010000022.1 GCA_027013765.1 Acidilobaceae archaeon | reverse complement strand
CCCATAAACTCCTCCTAGACAGGTTCATAGAGTTGAAGAGAAAAGGTTTAGGGGGAGAGCTGGGAGACTGTATATGCGGTGCATAGCTTGGATGTAGAGACTAGGATGCAGCTAATCACCAGGAACACGCTGGAGATCGTCACAAGGGAGGAGCTCAAGACCCTCCTAGAGACTAGTGCAAGGCCCAAAGGATACATAGGGTATGAGCCGAGCGGCCTAGTCCATATAGGCTGGCTCGTGTGGATAATGAAGGTGAAGGACATGGTCGACGCCGGGGTAGACTTCACCGTGCTTGAAGCCACATGGCATGCAAAGATAAATGACAAGCTGGGGGGAGACCTGGACCTGATACGGATGTCCGCCAGGATCGTGAGGGCCGTGATGGAGGGTGCCGGGGTGCCGGTGGAGAAGATACGCTTCATAGACGCCGAGGACCTTGCCTCCGACAAGGATTACTGGGCCCTGGTGATAAATGTTGCCAAAAACGCCAGCCTGGCCAGGATAAAGAGGGCCCTAACGATAATGGGTAGGAGGGCTGAGGAGGCCGAGATAGACGCGTCGAAGCTCATATACCCCGCGATGCAGGTAGCCGACATATACTACCTAGACCTGGACATAGCCCTTGGAGGAATGGACCAGAGGAAGGCACACATGCTGGCCAGGGACCTTGCAGGGAAGCTTAAGGCCAAGAAGCCAGTAGCAGTACATACACCACTAATAACCGGGCTGAGGGGGGTTAAGAGGATGGATGCCGTGGGCGAGATCGATGATGTATATGTTACCGCTAAGATGAGTAAATCCATGCCAGAGAACACGATACTAGTGCACGAGGACCCCGAGGCTATCGCGGCGAAGATCAGGGCCGCATACTGCCCAGCAGGCCAAGAAGAGTTCAACCCCGTCATGGAGATAAACAAGTACATCCTCTTCCAGCAGCCAGGGTTCAAGCTCGTCGTCGAGAGGCCAGCCAAGTATGGGGGGACGGTGGTGTATGAGAAGTATGAGGACCTAGCCAGGGACTTCAAAGAAAAGAAGCTACACCCCCTAGACCTTAAGAAGGCCACAGCAGACGCCCTGGCCAGGATGCTTGAACCAATAAGGAAAAGGATCCTGAGCGACAGGGAGGTCCTCGAATCCATAGAGGCTATAAGCGGAAGGATCACTAGATAGCATAATTCCCACGCTTCTACAAGCAACCCGTGGAAAACCGTCTTTAACTCGCAACCACACTAAAGCCTACATGGCATAGATGCCAGTGACACTGAGCCGGAGAGGGTGTTAAGGGGTGAAGTACCTGATAAAGGCTAGGTTAGAGGTTGACGGCAGGGTAGACAGGCACGACGTTATCGGGGCGATCTTCGGGCAGACAGAGGGGCTGCTGGGTAGCCAGTTCAACCTTGAAGAGCTCCAGAATAAGGATAAGATTGGCAGGGTCCACGTGGATATTAGGTACCAGGGGACGAAGACCGTGGGAACGATACAGATACCAAGCAACCTGGACAGGGTGGAGACAGCAATACTAGCCGCCATGCTTGAGGTAGTCGACAGGATCGGGCCGTATGACGCCAGGATCACCGTGGAGGAGATCAAGGATCTCAGGGCCGAGAAGCTTAAGAAGATAATCGACAGGTCCAAGGAGATACTGAAGAAGATGAAAGCCGAGGAGCCAGACCTAAAGGAGATAATACGCAAGGTACAGGGCATAGAGGCCAAGCAGCCAAAGATAAGGGAGTATGGCCCCGACAAGCTCCCTGCAGGTCCTGACGTGGACAAGTCGGACACGATAATAATAGTTGAGGGGAGGGCCGACGTCGCCAACCTGCTGAGGTATGGGTACACAAACGTCATAGCCCTTGAGGGCGCAAGGGAGAAGATACCAAAGACGATAATCGACCTATCGAAGAAGAAGCAGGCCATAGCATTCGTCGACGGAGACAGGGGCGGGGATCTTATACTGAAGAACCTACTCACACAGGCTAAGATCGACTACGTGGGAAGAGCGCCTAAGGGCATGGAGGTAGAGCAGTTGACCGGTAGGGAGATAGCAGAGGCGCTAGCCAGCATGCAACCCGCGGAGGAGGTCAAGAAGAAGCTACTACCGGAGGAGAAGGAGGAAAAGAAGGAGAAGCCCGAGGAGGAGCGTAAGCCGGAGGAGCGTGCTGTAGAGGAGGAGCAAGTGCAGACCATGACAATACCCAAGAAGGTTATTGACGATATAGGTAGGATAAAGGGTACACTAGAAGCAATAATCTATGACAAGGATTGGAATGAGGTCGAGCGTGTAAAGGTTAGGGACCTATTCAACAAGATCCAGGAGGAGGAGCCTGGGAAGATACATGCAATAGTATTCGACGGCATAATAACTCAGAGGCTCCTAGACGCTGCAGCGGATAAGGGGGTATCCCTACTTATAGGAGCCAGGGTGGGTAGCAAGCTCCAGGGGAGGCCGGGTAACATAAGGTTCATGACGTTCACAGACCTAACCTAGGAAGTCCATTAGGCTTGTCTGCCTCCTACCACTCTTCAACTTTTTCTCGCTAACCCCGAAGTACCTGAGTATCCTTAGGGCCGCCTGAACCACCTGCTTATCTATATAATAATTCACGTCCACCTCGTCAGGGCTAACCATGAAGTATGGTTTAGCCCTCCTAGACAGCGGCCCTCCCCCCCGGGTTATTATGAACCCGATCTTCATCCCAGGCTCCACCCTATACCCCGCGCGCTCCATAAGTCTTGCAGCATGCACGTGGGGCTGCTCTGCCTCATAGAGGTCTGGCCTCCTGGTTAGTGTCTTCCATATTACTAGCCTCTTCAGGTCTATCCTACCAGCCTTCAGGTCCTCTATGATCCCCCTTACATACTCCACTGCATCCTCCACCTTCCCGGTCCTTAGGATTATTTCTGCCACCCTGATCTGGGTCTCCTTTGCCAGCTCGCTCCAGTCGCCCCTTACCGCTTCGAACCCTACAACATCTACCTTACCGTCTATGGTTAACCCTACATACCTCTTCTTGGCCTCGGTGAAGAATACGCGTTTATAGACCTTCTCTAGCTTTATCTCGAATCCTAGGTCCTCCTCTATAGCCTCTATTAGCCTGGCCACCTTGTCCTTGTCATACTTGACGAATATGCTGTCGGTGTCTCCGTATACAACCTCTAGCCCTAGGCTCCTTGCAAGCTCTATGGCGGACAGTATTGTGTGCCTCCCCCATGCTGTTACGGACTCGGCGCACTCCCTGCAATACCACCTGGCCCCGCTCCACCCCATGTAGCCGTAGCACGCGTTCGCGAGGACCTTAATCGCCTTCTGACGCTCATCCAGGAGCCTATACTCTGGGGAGTCCTTGGGGACCTTCTTCATCTGCTCCTTCACAAGCTTCCTCATTGATAGGAACTTCTCAAGCACTGTCTTGAAGAAGCCTGGAGGCTCCTTCCTGAATTTATGCCCGACGTCGGGGGCCACGTAGTAGTCCCCGGCCTCCTCTCCAGGCCTTACCAGGGTGTCTGCGCCCACGTTATACTTAATCATTATGTTGGGGTACATGCTGCTGAAGTCCAGCACCGCAATCCACTCATGTATCCCGGGCCTCGGCTTCAGTACCACGGCTCCGGCATAGGTCTCCTCCCCCCTCTGGATCCTGTTTGGGACTAGCTCCCCCAGCTTCCTGGCCTCCCTCATAAGCCTCCATTCGAGCCTGAAGCCGACGCTCGCGGCCATGACCTGGTCCATTGGGAGGCCGCTTACCTGGCTTAGCTGTGCCCCGAATGGGAGCATCTTGCCTCCAAGCATCATTGTAGCCCTCACATCGTCCCTTGCATACTCTAGGAGTATCCTCCTCTTCCCCGGGTCATCCCAGTACTCCGCGATCCTCCACCAATCTATCTCAACCCGTTCACGCCGGGGCATGACGCCTAGGTAGTCTGCAACCTCCTCTAGACTCTTAACCTTGACCCCACTAATCTCCTCAGCGAAGTCATACAGGTCAACGTTCAACCTTCCCGGCAGTGATATGTGGCCGTATGTGCTCGTCTGCGGCGTCCCCCCAATCCTACGCCCAACGTCTAGTTTTAACCCGTGGATCTTGGCCCTCTCCATCAGGTATGGCCAGTCGAACCTGTTTTGGTTGTATCCTATTACTATGTCTGGGTCCCTGTCCTGGACCTCCTTGATGAACCCGTATATCAGGCTCCTATCCTTGTGGTCCTCCGCCGTCAGTAGCCTGGGCTCGTCGTCCCCGTTATCCATGACGCCTATTATTATTACCGGGTCCCTGAGGGGCTCGGGGCTCCCCTTAGGGTTGTAGGCTTCTATATCGAACGCCATTATCCTGAGCCCCTCCAGGGGGTCTATGTCCCTCCTCTCCGGGTCCTCCTCTATAGGCCCGGTTATCCTGTAGAACTTGTCTACCCTGAAGCCTGGGAGCCTCCTTAGCTCCTCGGCCTCAGCGATATACCACCTCATCGGGTATAGGTTGAAGTCTATTAGGAACCTCATCGTGAAGCGTATATCCGCCTCCAGGACCTCTGCAACGCCCGGTATGCGGGCCACCTCATCCCTATACCTGCGCACGTATGCCGGTATCATTGTTGTGATTCTGAGCGCCTTCACCGGCCTCCCAAAATACTTCATCTCCTCAAGGTCTACCGATACTATTGGGCTCTCTGGCCTGCTAACCCTCTTAACCCCCTCTATAACGGCGTCCACATCTGCTCCGTCATCAAGGACTGCATAGAAGTAGGGCCTGAAGCCCTCATATAGTAGTACCGCCCTCTCACCCGTATCCAGTCTTGCATACAGGATAATTGTGGGGCTCCTGCCAGAGACTTCATAGGAGACGTCTAATAGCTGGAATCTGACCCTCAACCCCTAGCCACCTAAATATCCCCTCGTCCTATAACTAATTCTGTTATACAGGCTAGGCTTAATATAGCAACAACATTATGCATCCCAGGGTGCCGGAGACTAGCGGTATCTCCGAGAGCGTTTAAGGATGAATGATATGGGTTCTCCACCCTAGGCTACTTGGCAGGAGTATGAAGGCTGTACCTGGCAAGGAACCACAGGAGGGGCGGCCCCACGGCGTGCAGTATTAGTAGCCGTGAGTCGGCTAAGGGTGGCGTAGCTAACCATAGGCACTACTATTAACGTCAGACGGGATCTGGCACCTTGAGAGGGATCTTGGGCCCTTTAGAATGGCTAGCCGCACTCCTCTAGCAGCCTCACCGTGTCCCCTTCTACTGTTATACTGCACCCGTCTCTTACCGTCTCGAAGAACTTGGGTGGGAGCGTGTCTATTAGGGGGATTGATGCCAGGATTGCCCCCACTATCACAATAGGCTCCGCCCTCTCTACTATTATAGCCTTTGGGGCTGCACCGTTCTTGGCCAGCGCGTATATTATGTAGGAGCCTACCGTGCTCCCCCGGGTCCTCCTGGCTATGAGGATCCTGCCCTTGATACTCCTACCATCTGCTAGCCTGCCCGTGTCCGGGTCTACTTCCCCGTAGAAGCTTATGGAATCCACTACAACGGCCTCTCCCTCCGCCCCGCCTGGTACTATTGCTCTACCCTTGAACTCCATCCCTACCCACCCAGGAGCTTCTCGACCGGGCCAAGGTAGACGTTGACCCCCTTCTTCTTAAGGTAGAAGT
>JALWGG010000021.1 GCA_027013765.1 Acidilobaceae archaeon | reverse complement strand
ACCTTGTTATTGACACCATCAATTTATTAGTAAACCCGTTAGGGGGTGTCCCCGTGGTGGAGGGGAAGCAGGCACTCGGCGCTGTAATAACCATTATCGGGCTACTACTCTTCCTCTACGTGATAGCTGCTGGGGGCCAGGCCAAGGCTATAGGTTCTAAGGAGGCCCTTAATACCACAGCGTTGGCTGCAATAATAGGATGGTTCATGATACTGATCGGGCCAGCGCTGTGGTTCGGGGAGACACCTGCTGTAATAAAGAAGAGGGCTGGGAGGTGAACACTAATGCCCACATATGCTATAGAGGTCCTTATAATAGTTTTAGCAATTTATACAATAGCATACATATACTACGGTAGAAGGATCCTGCAGGAGAGGATTGTCAGGGCAAGCAGTGATAGGCCGACACCTGCTATAGAGAAGTTCGATGGGGTAGACTATGTACCAGCTAATAAGTATGTCCTCTTCGGCCATCACTTCGCAAGTATAGCGGGAGCAGGACCCATAGTGGGGCCAGCCATAGCAATGGTATACGGATGGGCACTGCCACTACTATGGGTCCTTTTCGGTAACGTATTCATAGGGACAGTCCACGACTACTTGGCTCTCATGGCAAGCGTCAGACACGGCGGGATCTCGATTATGAGTGTAAGCGAGGTAGTCATGGGTAGAAAAGCCAGGTATGTATTCCTGGCATACACATTCATGGCACTACTACTTGTATACGCAGCATTCGCTAGCATTGCAGCGATCCTCTTCGTCCAAACTCCGAGCGCGGCTACACTCTCACTGCTATACATGCCAATTGCACTATTCATGGGGATTATGATGTATAGGATCGGTTTAGATACCAGAATAGCAACACTAATAACACTACTGCTAGTGGTTGGAGCGTTCTACTACAGCTATCATACACCATTATACCTAGGACCAGCAGAGGGATGGGTTGCGTATCATAGATGGGTTATCATATTAGGGCTATATGCAATACTTGCAGCCAGCCTGCCAGTCTGGTACCTACTACAGCCAAGAGACTATACAAACGCATACATACTATTCACTTTCGTGGGGCTAGCAACTATTGGGGGACTACTTGTCGCGGATAAGGCACTCATAGCCCCAGCCTATACCTCATTTGCTCCAAAGATCGTAAACTTCGCCAACCAACCTACACCCTTCTGGCCAGCAATACCACTAATAATAGCATGCGGCTCCCTGAGCGGCTTCCACTCCCTAGTATCGTCAGGCACAACAAGCAAGCAGCTGGCGAATGAGCTGGAAGGTCTATTCATAGGATACGGGGCTATGCTAACTGAGGGCGCTTTGTCAACACTGGCAGTGATAATACCTATAAGCATTGCATGGGATGCTGCAGAGCTAAAAGAAATGGGGGTGATAAAGGAGAACATCCTAGAGCACAATGCGGTTGGCAGGTTCGCCGTTGGATATGGATACATGCTCGGCAAGGCATTTGAAAGGTTTGGAATAAGCCTAACGGACACCTTCTCAGTCTTTAAACTATTCGCAGTAGTATCACTGATCCTATTCGTCATGACCACACTCGACACCGCTACAAGGCTAGCAAGATTCGCGTTCCAAGAACTGATAGATTGGCTGGAGAAGGTAGATAAAAACCTATATACATTCCTATCCAATAAGTGGATTGCCAGTGCAATCGTTGTACTGATAGGGACTGCAATGGCATATCCAGTAGTTACTATAGGCGGTAAGGAGGTTGCAGCATTCAGAGTAGTATGGCCCGCATTCGCTGGAGTAAACCAAATGCTAGCAGCACTAGCCCTTTTAACATCTGCCCTCTGGGTGTATGCTGTAGCAAAGGTTAGAGGCACATACAGCATACTAATACTAATACCTGCCATGTTCCTATGGGTCACCGTCACAGTAGGACTAGCATGGTGGTTAATAGTAGTCGCGCCAAAACTAGCCCTAGCACAGACTATTGGGGCTGGTAGCATAGCAGCTATATCACTGCTATTAAACCTAGGGTTAATCTATCTATTCTACAAGGGTCTCACAGCAGCACAGGCACGACAATAGAATTAGAAATATAATAGAATAGAAATATAACGGTTACACTTTTTTCCCCTCACTACACCATCCTTATTATGGTGTAGATTTTGGGCATACTCAAAGAGATCGCTAATGCATTTAAGGGAATGTTCAGAGAATTCACGATGTTCATGTTCGGTATGAGTAAGGCTATGAGGGAGCATAGCGTTGAGGCGCTCCAGCTCCAATACTTGGAGCTGGAGAACTCGTTCCTAACAATAATTATGGGGGGCTTGGTTGGGATGCCATTTGTACCGTTAACCCTGTCTATGGAGCTCGCGCCACTGTTGTCGGATGAGATAAAGCTGATGGAGCGGCGCCATATGTTAGGCGGAGATGTTTTAAGTGACTACTTTAGCAGTATAGGTGGAGACTGGTGACACTATCCCACCTAGTTAACATAATTGAGTCCAGGAGGGGGAGACCCCACCTAGTAATTGTTATAGGGAAGGGAGGTGTAGGTAAGACAACGGTCAGCATAATGCTAGCAGATCTCCTCTCTAAAAAAGGTAAGACACTAATAGTGAGCCTGGACCAGGCGAAACACCTACTCAAATACCTATCATTGCCGAAGCCTCATAAGGAGTATAGGATAGATACTAACCTCTACGCTATGCAATTCGACCTCGAAAAGGAGGCCTCTAAATTTACTGGGGAATATAGTAGACTACTCAAACAGATAATGCCGGGGTTAAAAGTGCTCAATATTGAGAATGCAGCAGATACTATAAGAAACTCTCCGGGTTTCGAGGAGGAAATATACCTCCGGTACCTCGAAGATCTTTACAAGAAGGATTATGAGTATATAGTGGTCGACACGCCACCTACCGGAGTCACGTTGAGAATACTGAGTCTACCAAGAAACTATATGTTCTGGATAACCAGCCTAATAGATCTTAGAAGCAAAATCGTCTCTCTAAAGTATAGTATAAGTAGAGTTCTGGGAGAGAAGATAGAGCCAAAAGATCCGGTGCTGGACAAGTTATATGAGCTTGAGGAGAGATATAAGGTACTATCAGAACGACTAGCCGACAGTGATAAGACCAGCTACGTCCTGGTAGCTACACCAGAACCCCTACCAGTATATGAGGTCGAAAAGACCCTAGAGCAGTTAAAGAACCTAGGAGCCAGTGTGACTGGAATCGTGGTTAACCGTATAATAGACAGGAACCTGGCAACCAAGCTTGGGATCGAAAAAGTACAGGATGAGAGCATAAAGCGAATACTAGGAATAAGGTGTATAGGAGAGTGTGTTAAAATAGGCATAAGAATGGCCAAGAACCCACCAGATACCTTAGAAAAGGCTAGGGAAGCACTAGTAGGCTCATTCCCATTAACCGATACATATTAACGATGCCTCACAGAGGTAACTCTTCTAGAACGCCACTCTCCTCAACAATCCTTAAAATCCTCTTCACCTCTCTACTATTCACTTTTGGACCGTGAGGCCTTAGCGCACCACTAAACGTGTATGGTATGTGCAGTAATTCATGTATTATAACCTCCAGCTTACCCCTCTTATCTAACTTATCGAACCTCTCGCTTATGACCTCTATTACATAGCCTTTAAACCCTAGAACAACAACCCAGGGCCTTGCCATGCCATAAATACGCGCAACAGCTTTTGACCTACTTCCATAGCTTCTAACGCAATATACCCTATTACTATCAATATACTTAAATACTTCCAACCTTGTTAAGGCGCCTATGATTTTGCATATATCCGGTGCAACCTCATATCTCAACTTTCGGGGCATATTGATGCACCATGACATAAGGCGGCTCATCACGGCTCTTCTCTTATCATCGCCGTTGCTCATCTCGTCGCAGGCCCTATCATAGCCGCCACTACTATTTAACTTGTGGCTGAGGGTTGAAAGGCCTTACCACCGCATGTAGCTAGTATGAATAGGGATATAACCCTAACCATCTTATATTTAACTGGTCTAGGTATTAGACCCATTTTCCTGAGCATATCTATCCTACGGCCTATCTCCTCGATACCTACCCCTAGAGTGGATGCTGCATCATTTATCGTTTCGCTCTCGGCTATAGCCCTGATCACGTCTATTTCAGACCTCAATTGCTCACAATATAATTGGATAGATGCTATCCTCACTAGTGCATCCCATACGGCCTCGACCACTATCTCACGTATCTCGTCTGGGCCAGCGACAAGCAAATCTGGCAGGGTAATGATCTCCACTCCCAGCTTCTCGGCAACCTTTAGGGCCCTGTCATCGGCTCCCCTGGAGATTATTAGGGGCTTCATCCCGGCTAGCGTTGCATTAACGTATGCTTGCCGTATAGCGTTTACATCAGCCATCCCCGCTTTAACCTCGACGGCGTATATGTCACCGTCCCTTTCAGCGACTATATCGATATCAGATACTTCGACGCCATCAACCTCTAAACGCTTATGGTACTCAATCACTCTATAACCAAGCTCCTCAAGCAGTGAGGCGGCCAGTGCCTCGCTACTTCTCCACTTCCCCGACATTCTCTATCACCTGTTTAAGCGTATATTCGAAGTAGAGTGGAGCCAGCCTTACTATATTGTTCCCAAGTATTACGTGCATTGATTCTCTGGCTAGGTCTTTCGCATAGAATCTAGTCACTTTGTCTCCATTCCTTATTATAGGGTCAGTTAAAACGGTAACATGATAATTCCTGAGTCGTGCGTTGAAGCTTTTACCATCCACGTTATCCCAGGACTCCGGCCATGGAATCTCCTTAGCCCCTATCGATAATGCGGATATTAGTATCCCCGTATAGTCTGAACTTGTAATTAATACATAGAACGGGTCCCTGGGCGGTGGAGAGATGCCTCTAAACCACAGATTTAAGGGGCCAGCTAGTATGAATTCCGCTCCTACAGCCCTAGCTCTCCCTAGTATCAAGTCTAACCCTAATAGAGCATCTACAATCCCCATTACACTGCTCCTCTAACCCGTTAAATCTAAGAATAGAGGCTATATTTTATATTACGCCAACCCATACTTTTCCCTGCATAGCGGGGGTGTGTATAGGGTGTCTGAAATTATAGAGTATAATGACTTTGCTAAGCTTGACTTGCGCGTGGGTAAGGTTGTCGAGGCCGAGCCGGTTCCAGGAAGTAGGAAGCTGGTCAAACTAATTGTTGATATAGGTGGAGAGAAGCGCCAAGTGCTTGCCGGCCTTGCTAAATGGTACAAACCTGAGGATTTCATTGGGAAGTATGTGATTGTTGTTGCTAATTTGAAGCCTAAGAGGATGGCTGGCTTCATAAGCCAGGGAATGATCCTTGCTGCTCCTTGCGGTAACGATGAAAAACCAGTTCTGCTCACCGTTGAGGAACCTGTCGAGCCTGGAGCACGTGTCTGCTAGAATCGGCATATATGCCTATAACACCCTCCCCATTACTCCATGCAACTATAATTGAGCCATCCGTAAACTCCACCACTACCTTCTTCACATTTTTACCTAGAGGCTTGGCAAGTAGCTGGCCTGCAGAGTATGCGATTCCGGTAGCTCTTGCGAGCTCTTCGTCGACCCCGTTCCCTATTTCAGGGTACACGTGATATCCTAAGCTACTATGTGATAT
>JALWGG010000020.1 GCA_027013765.1 Acidilobaceae archaeon | reverse complement strand
ACTCTATGCGACAGCCACTACTTATAAACTAATATTTCTCACAATAGATAAGAAACTCAAAGAATTCATACAGAACAACAACTTAAAAGGTCCAAAAATACTAAATCATAAAGAACTTTTCACTATATCTAGCTATTAAAGAAGACATCAAAAATAATAGACCGGCGTAATTGCAGAAAGGAACCATAGAGCTTTCCTCTAGTATTAAAGAATCCAGCTGGAACCTGCATCAGGATAAATCAACAAACCCCAAATAAGCTTAAAAGGGAGTATTAAGTCTTCTTTATTTCATGATTTATCTAACTGCTATGCTTCTTAATATATACATTATAGCTATTAAAATTATATATAGAATTGTACCATTGTTTAAATAAATCCTACTATAAACTTAAAAACCAGATTTCATTATGATATAATGAATGTGGAATAAGTTGAGACCGATACTAATGGACAATAGGGTTAAAATTGGTACTATACTGATAATAACACTTATAGTATTATTCTCTGTGAACCACTACATTATGAAGGCGACAATTGAAATAGACACTTTTGGAGACGTCAAGGTAGTCTATAGGAACCTTGGCATGGGAGAAAAACCCTCGCTACAGGTAGAGATTATCGGCCTGGATGCTGATAAAGTATGGATAGATGGATATTACCCGGTTGAGGGGGGAGTTAAGAGGATAAACTTCAGTAGAGGCGGATCCAGCTTCAATGTTGACAACCTCAACAGGATAGCCAGGGACCTGGGGGAGGTTGCCAGGGCCGCTGGATGGGAGATCGAGACAGGCGTGGGGGTGCTAGCATTTATAAACACGATCAAGGAGAACAGGACACACATAATAGTAGAGACCATGCCAGTGACAATACCCCTAAGACCAAGCCTGGCAGAGAAGGGCATTGTAGAGGCATCGATAATCTATAAACCAACAATGCAAGAGGCGATAGATAAGAAGGAGCTAATGGAGAAAATCAAGGAACAAAACATGACAGGAGGACAAGCACAGAGCGAGGAACCTCCAGAAGAGATATCAGAGAGATGTTGGCTGACTCCAGTAACAAATACCTGGATCTGTTATGAGTGGGTCTATAATGAGACACTGTATGAGACTCCAGACTATAATGATCCTCTACCATTTTCAATAACGTTCATAGACGATAGCAGGGATGGTGCACATATATTAGATATAGACCATATCTCCACTATAGAAGTTAAGGAAGAACATGGCAAAACCCTATCCTTCACAATATCAATCGGGTTAAACACCAGTAACGGTATAAGCATAAGTGTACCCGGCCCCGGATTCATAATAGACCCAGAAAGCAGCCATGCCACACTCCTCGACCTGGTCTGCACGTTCGACAATGCATATAATGATGCAGGGGACAATTACTCGGGGTGCCATAATTTCGGTCAAAGGATCGATGATGGAGGCCCCTTCTACTATGATGGGGCTATTGCTACTGGTGTTAGGGGAAGATCTGGGTTGTCAAGTACAACTATGTAATGAAGATGTGCAACCTCTTTACTTGCATACCTATAGGTGATGTTAGTGATGGAGTAACCACATGGGTTGTCCCTAAGTCTCTTGACGGCGACAAGCTAGACCCATGGGTTATGGTAGACGATACACTCTACCATTATGACAATAACTCAATACTAGATGCAATATATGATGGTGTACTCTCAGGTAACTATACTGATGCAAACGTCATGAATACATACGATCAGAGGATCACCATATTCAACTCAATCATCTTTGATGAGTTCGATTCAACAACCTACTTCGGAGTAGGCATCCCCATTGGTCTAATAGCTGCAGCGCTAGCCCCGGAAATCTCTCCCGAGGTAC
>JALWGG010000019.1 GCA_027013765.1 Acidilobaceae archaeon | reverse complement strand
ATTTCTTGGCTGTGACCTTTATTATAGCCTTGATCACGTCGCCTTCAGTTACCAGTTCAACTATCTCGTTACCAGTCCTCTTAGCCCACGCCTCGACGTCTGGCTTGAATCCTGGATCCGTTGCCAGGACCTCTATCAGGTCGCCCTGCTTTGCCTGCCTATATGCTCTCACAAGCTTTGTTATCGGTCCAGGGCACGCCATCCCCCGGGCGTCTACAACTATCTTCTCAGCCATCATGGCCACCCTTAGCCTTATATGAATATTACCTCATAGCCCTCTATGTTTGATAGGAAGTATGTCGCCCCTACCATATCGTCTACTATCGGGTCCAGGTCCTCCCTCTTTAGACCGACCACCTCTGCCATGAGGCTGCACACATATATCTTTACGTCACCAGCCTCCTTAGCCTCTTTGACAATGTCATACCAGCCTGGCATGTTCAGCTTCTTCATGCCCTCAACTAGTGCTGGAACCATGTCCTCGAACTCCTTTGAGAATCTCGGCTCCGGCTTGTTCTTTGTAAAGTATGGCAACGCGAATCCTGTGACGAAGACTCTTACTGGTATGCCCAGGTTTGCGGCTGTCTGGGTGAGTACTGCTAGGGGTATGAATTTCTCCGCCTCTCCGGAGAACATTATTATCGCGAGTCCCTTCGTCATCATGAATCCCTCCTTATTTCAATATAACTATATGTGTAAACAGGGTATAACCGCCTTATCCTATGGCCTGTAGGTACCGCAGGCCCCTGGGGAGTTATATACTCTACAAATAAAATTTTCTTGTAACAACACTCAGGTGACCCTATCTATCACAATAGACAAGGCTTTAGCTAGTGGAAGGTATGTCCTGTTATTCCTCTCTATACACCTGGTAAGCTCCCTTACCATTGGCTTAACATATCTCCTAGCGAATTTCGATGCAGCCCTGGGATCTGTATCTATTATGATTGATAGGAACTCTAGCATGGCTGGCAGGTAGTCTGGGATCTCCTTGGTTACCTGTATATCATAACCCTTCACCTTGTAGTGGCCCTTAATCTCAAGCAGGAATCTCCCCAGCTCTCCCTCCTTCTCCTTAACAATGTATGTATGGGAGTAGAGCGAGCATTTGGCGGGCATCTCAAATATAGATACGTAGACCTCATCTATCTTATCTATATCCACGCCTTCAAGGAACTCTCTTATTAGCCTTGCAGCCTCCTTGTCCTCACTGCTAAGTAACTCATATAGCGCGTCTATGTTTGATGCCAGCTCATATAACTCCTCGCCTGGATAGCTGAATAATATGGATAAGGTCTTCAGCGTATACTTCATCCACCTCCACCTCCGTTATCACTGTTGTGTCCACGGGTTAATAGGTCGCCCGCGTAGAGTGCTGCTATGGAGGCCACCTGGTTCGATAACTGCAGCCTGGGGCCAGTGAGTAGGAGTGACATGCGGCCCCAGCTGGGTTCTGATAATGAGTATAGTACTATGGCGGGGGGTAGGAGCCATGGAGACACTATGCCCATCCCAAGTATTAGTATCTGTCCCATTATGTAGGGGGACTTCAACGTTGCTAGCAGGATTAACATGGATAGCGGTAGGCTCCATGATAGCGCCTTGACCCGGCTCCTAGAGATATATGGTATTGGTGCAAGTAACCACAGTATCTGGGCCCCGTAAACTATTGCCTGGTTGGTGGATATAGATGATGCGACTAGGAACGCTATAAGCAGGGCCTCTATACCTCTTTTGAAGTCGTTCCAGGCAAGAACTGCCGCGACCAGGACTAGGCCCCAATATGCCTTGACTATGCCTGTGAAGTCCAGTAGTAATAGGATGATGACTGGTAGGGCATACAGGACCCTCCTATAG
>JALWGG010000018.1 GCA_027013765.1 Acidilobaceae archaeon | reverse complement strand
GCATGGCATTGCTTGTAACCGGGGGGCTGGGTGGGGGAGGGGATGTCGGGCTAGCCCTAGCCCTGGTTAAAGCCTCCGGTGTCAAGGTAAGCAGTACCGTGATTGTGAGCTTCCTAAAGTGCTCTATAAGCCAGGACCGCCTTTCGAGGCACGTAGTGGATGGCGCGCTGGTGAGGATAGAGGAGGGGGCCTTCCCCTCTCCAAGGGTGTTCGAAGACAAGATACCACTAGTAGAGCCAGGGCTTAGAGGTAGAATCTATGGAGTATGCACCAGGTCTGGTTGGAGGGATCTTGAGAGGGCGATAGACAGGGTCATAGAACTATACAACCCACAATGCATAGTCTCAGCCGATATAGGGGGCGACGGCCTAGTGCTAGGCTATGAGGACCTCCTCGGAAGCTATAAGACGGATACCATAGCAAGAGCACTACTCGCATACACCGCTAGGGAATATGGAGTAGAAGCCCTCATAGCAGCAGGGGGAGTAGGAGCTGAGGGTGGAGGATCAGAGCTAGACCATGCATGGCTAGCCGCAGACCTAGCATACCTAGACCAGATAGGCGCGGTCAAGGGAGTAATTGAGGTGCCCAAGACAGCCATTACCGTAGCAGAGTCACTACTGAGGCTGGGAGAATCGGGGATGCTACCACTATTCATAGCATCAGTCAAAGGACTCAACACTATCAGGATCGACATGGCATACCTACACGGAGAATACAAGATAGAGCCATGGTACAGATACGTTTTCCTAATAGACGAGCACAAACACTGCAACGAATCCCCACTATGCAAAAACGCAATAGGAAGAGGACTCCCCGGACTCAAGACATACAGAAAACCTAAGACCCCGCAAATCCTGAAAAAACTCTATAAAGAAGCAGCCAAGAACCCGGCCAAATATATAGAAGAGATCCACAAGCGTAGGAAAAGACCACCAACAATTCTACGCAGCTGCTGATATAATAAGAACAAGGATACCTAATAAGCTTAAAGCACTCCTAAGAGCACTACCTTTCAAAGAGTAGTTATGTGACCATATAGTATTAGTAACCAATACAATATGCGGAGAAGACCAGCCACACTATAGTAAACGAATGGGGAAACCTTCATCTCTTAATTTAGGATATTAATATAAAAATTATTCTCCATAATTAGGTTCCCAAGGAGTATATGCACTGTTTAAGTAATCAGTGTTCTTATCTTGGCGCAACCATTATTTACTTATTTTTAATATTAGAATATATATTATACCTGCATGTAATAATATAGTTTTGAAGGGTGACCCAACTTTGAGGCTACCTGTATACGTGCAGGGCCTCACAAGGGATCTTAAACCCATAGACTCTTGTGACGAGGTTTACCTAGGGTTAAAGAGCCGGGATGAGCTGGTTGAAGAGGTCCTCTCAAAAGTAGCGGGCATGAGTTTACCCCCAGGCTATAATGACTGGGATTGTGGCATCACGATAATAGTAACGCGTGACGATAAATACATAGCAAATATAACGTATAACGGGCCAAACAGCTTTCTAGTAATGGAGGATACGGGCGAGGAGCTAATCGAACGAGGCGACTCCATGACGCTCGACATGGTAATAGAGTACCGAGATGATTTCTATAAAAGCCCGGCTCATAAGGGGTAATCAGGAGAATCGATAAAGAGAAGTCTACCACATACAATACATATCAGCTAGGCCTTCCAACACGCCAACAGGAAAGGGAGGATGAGGGCCTGGCTTTAGCTGTAGTCATAATGTGTTTCATAAGGGAACTATCACCGGGTATGCTAGCCGATAGCGTTGATCACTAATTTAGTTAACAATCATAGTGTTTTTAGAACATGTTTAATGTTTAGCATGATAC
>JALWGG010000017.1 GCA_027013765.1 Acidilobaceae archaeon | reverse complement strand
CACCAATGCAAGGCCGGAGATAGCCCCATACCCCTTCACAACCCGCATACCAGCCCCGGGGATGCTGCAGTATGAGGATATACAGATCCAGCTGGTCGACACGCCCCCACTCCTACTAGACCAGCCAGACTCACCGGTGAATAACAAGATACTGGGCATAGCCAGGAACGCGAACATACTCATACTAGTAGTGGGGCTAGACGACCCCGACCCCAGGGAGACGATACTGGACATGCTGAAGATGCTTGAGGACAGGGGGATCCTGGTCTCGAAGAGCAGGGGTATGGTGAGGATAACGAAGAGCAGGCAGGTGACGGGGGTCAAGGTGCAGGGCAGGGGTAGGATGGTGGGGTTCACGGAGGAGGACCTCAAGAGGCTCCTATCCTCATACAGGATATACAACGCGATAGTAGAGATCGAGGGGGAGGTCACACTAGACGATGTGGAATCAGCTATATTCCAATCCAGGGTATACAAGCCAACAATACTCATACTAAACAAGCTAGACCTAAACCCAGACAAGAGGCTGATAAAGGAGGTTTCAGGGATCGTGCCGAGGGATGTAAGGGTTATACCAGCATCTGCGAAGACGGGGGAGGGCCTGGAGGGGATAGGCAAGCTACTATTCGACATGCTGGGAGTGATCAGGGTATACACTAAACAGCCCAACAAGGAGCCAGACCCCAACCCGCTGATAATAGAGAAGGGGGCTACAGTACTAGACGCTGCCAGGAGGATACACAAGGACCTAGCCAGAAACTTCAAATATGCCAAGGTCTGGGGCAGGAGCGTCAAGTACCCTGGGCAGAGGGTTGGAGGGGACCACGTTTTGATGGATGGGGACTTGATCGAGATCCACACGAGGTAGAATAGACGTGAAGGGGCAAATACTACCCGAGGATCCCGTGGGGGAGGCCCTGACCGCGGTCATACTAGGCATATATGTGCTCATAGTAGTGGCCGGGGGGCTACCCCTCTACAGGCTCCTAAGGAGGAGGTACCCCCACAACGCCGCGGTATACTTCGTCAGGAAGTATATACACATAGCAGCTGGCGGGGTGGTAGCACTACTGGTGCCAAGCCTATTCACATCACCCCTACTCCCCGCGTTAATGGGCCTGGGATTCGCAGCCTTCCTATCAGCCACCAGGAGGCTCAAACCCCTATACTGGTTCCAGACCGGGGAGAACGCTTATGAAGTAAACTTCACCATAGCATGGGGGCTAGGCATACTAGCCCTATGGACTGTAACCGGGGACCCGAGGACGGCGGTCCTGCCAGCACTACTAATAGCATTCGGGGACGGTGTTACAGGGATCGTTAGGAACCTCCTATTCCAGAGGAGGACAAAGCACTGGGCCGGGAACCTTGCAATGCTACCCGTAGCAACACTCCTAGGCTGGGCCTATGCAGGGCTCCCAGGCCTCCTTGCAGGGCTGGTTGCGAGTATAGTGGAGAGGTTTGAGGCCCCACCCCTAGACGATAACGCGCTGATAGTGATCGCGTCGACGATAATACTCCTACTAGCATAGCAAGGGCCCTGGAGCCTAGCTAGGCTGGGTTAGGAGTTGGTGGACCGGCCGGGATTTGAACCCGGGGCCTCCCGGATGCCAACCGGGCGCTCTTCCAGGCTGAGCTACCGGCCCACACGCCATGTTGGTAGCTTAAAGGGTTGGAGGTTAAATAAGGTTACTGGGGTGTCGGGGAGGTTTTGGATAGGGTTGGAGTAGTGGCTGTAGAGCCTCTAAGGGAGGCGGTGGGGAGGGTCAGGGTTCCGCCGTCAAAGAGCTACACGCATAGGGCGATACTCTCCTCGGTGCTCGCGGATGGAGTGGTGGAGGTCCTCAACCCGCTCATCAGCGGTGATACAAGGG
>JALWGG010000016.1:1451-1877 GCA_027013765.1 Acidilobaceae archaeon | reverse complement strand
TATACAAGGGGTGCTGAGCGGATGGGGCATTGCAAGTAACCTCTCAGAAGCTAGTGCAAGGCTATACGGCTACATGAGCCTAGATGTATCTAACACAACACTAACCCAAGAATTATATAATGAGCTAGAGCTAAACTTCAAAATAAACTCGACAGTGATCAATCCAGACATGCCGGAGCAGATGCTGCCCACAACAGTAAAGCTAGTCACCTCCCTGGCAACAGCCACTGAGGGCGTTAATGTAACGTCAACAGATACGGCATTCAAGATATATGTGAACATATCCGGAGGCCTGCCGTATGTGCTAAGCATGATAGGGATACCGCTACCCGTAGAGGGGGACTTCGCCCTATGGCTAAACATTTCATCATCAACCTTCACCAACATGACCGCAAACCATACCGAGGGCAACATAGGCATATACCT
>JALWGG010000016.1:0-1441 GCA_027013765.1 Acidilobaceae archaeon | reverse complement strand
TAGCAGTCGACGGCCAGCTTGCGGCCATGATCGCCCAGTTCCTGCCAATGTTCCTTAACGAGGATATGGTTAGGTCTATTCTAGAGGGCATGGGAGTAGTGAATCCCCAGTTCACACTAAACCAGGGCCTTGATCCAGACGATCCAAGTGTGGTGTACATAGAGATTTCATACAGCGGCCAGATAAATCCAGGAATGATGGGAACAGCCGCCGGAGTACAGGTCCCAACACAAAACATAACAGAGATCGCCCGTGTACCCTCAATAACCCCCATAGGAGACCTTGCATCCCTAAACATGGAGTGGGAGCTGAACGTAGCCTCCACCCCAATAAATGACACACACTACAACGTGACCTTTGAGGGAAGCATAAATGGAAACTACACGATGCTAGAAGAGGCGGCGGGCCAAGGCTCACTGGAGATTCAGGTCTCAATACACGACGGAAACTATGACATATACATAGCATTCGAGTCGGATTACGAGTCGCCCATAACAGGTATACTAGCAATAAGACTATTACTAGAGGTCCTCAACGCGGTAACACCTCCGGGAACACCGTTAACAGTGAACTTCAACACACAAGGCGTGTCGGTGCTAGACACTAGTACAACGCCGCCGACACAGATAGACACATTGACTGTGCACAGCCAGAGCCCAGACTTCGATAAGGTAAAGAGCCTGGGGGTATCCTATGATAACACAATTATCACGTTCAGGGACTGGGGATTATACATAGTCAGCGACGGCACAGCGGTTATAGACCTGAACGCGGCGTCAATGGCTGACAGTATAACAGCAGAGGCGCCAGGGGTAGAGATTAAGATAGGAACCGGGGCAGTAGTTACAAGGGACCTACCAGTATCGTTAAAGTATGGGGATGAAAAAGCGGAAGTGACTTTCCATACCCAATCACTGCTGAATAACACGCTATCAATGAAGATCATGGACAGGGGAGAGGCAGAGTCAATAGTAGGGGACAAGTATAGCGTGGTCGGTACACCATTAGAGGGAGCAGGACTAGTAAATGGAACAGCTACTGTAAGGCTAAAGATAGATTACTATGGTGAAGGAGTAAAGGTACTCAAGGTAACAAACGATGGGCTGGTAATAGAGTTGCAAGACGTTGAGGTAGGGGCTGATTACGTAGAATTCACCACAGACAGCTTCAGCAAGTTCATACCAGTAGTAGAGAAGGCACCCACCGAGACCACAACCACCACAGAAACGACAACCGAAACAACCACCACGGAAACCACGACAACCCAGACTACCACAGAAACAACGGAGACGACCGAAACGACAACTAGAACTACAACAACCACGACCACCACTACTACAACAACTGAAACAACAACCACAACGGAGACAGAAGAGACAACCACTACAACAACAGAGACAGAAACAACACCTCCAACTGAGACTGCAACCACTACAACTAC
>JALWGG010000015.1 GCA_027013765.1 Acidilobaceae archaeon | reverse complement strand
CGTTTGATAGTTCTATAGCCTCGTCGACGTCCTTGACGGGGGTCATTACTGCGATGGATGCGAATATCTCCTCCTTGAATACCTTCAGCTTCCTGAGGACCTCCTTGTCGAGGACCTCCACCAGGGTCGGCTCTATATAGTTGGGCCCGAGCTTCCTACCGCCATACAGGATCCTGCCCCCGGCCTCCTCGGCCTCGCGGGCGGCCTCAACTACCTCGTCAGCAGTGGCCTCATCTATCAGGGGCCCCATACCAGTCTCCGGGTCCCTGGGGTCGCCTATCTTTACCCGGGACAGCTCCTCTACAAGCTTCCTCTTCAACTCCTCATACACGGGCTCCTCGGCTAGGATCAGCTTTATCGAGTCGCACCTCTGCCCGCTATAACTTGTTATCCCGGTAGCTATCTTGGACGCCGTCATGTCCAGGTCGGCATCATCTAGCACGATCGCCGGGTCGCCGCCTCCAAGCCCCATTATAAACTGCTTTATACCAGCCTCCCTGATAACCTTTACACCCGTCTCCGTGCTCCCGGTCAGGCTTATCACATGGATCCTCCTATCCCCTACCAGCCTACTGGCCTCCCTGCCTGGTAGGGGGACCAGTGCGAATCCCTCCGGCGGCACCCCGGCCTCCAACGCTATCTTTGCAAAGTAGAATATTGGTATCGGGTCCGAGCTGGGCGGCTTCACTATATACGCGTTGCCCGGGAGGAAGCTGTAGGTGAACTTGTTGACGGTGTCGAATAGGGGGTAGTTGAATGGTATTATCGATAGGACCACTCCATAGGGCTCCCTCCTGACGAGACCCTCACTCTCTAGGGTGTGCGCGTCCCAGTCTCCCGGTATGTAGTCGCCCTGGATCTTCCTGAGGTCTAGTGGGGCCTTCCTTAGCCTGTCAATGCTTGCCTCAACCTCTCCATAGGCAGCCTTGACCGGTTTCCCAGCGTTAAGGATTAGTGCCTCTGCTATCTCATCCTTGTGCTCCTCCATTAAATCCGCGATCCTGCCTAGTATGGCAAGCCTCTTCTCCCCAGGTATATTACGCACGGTCCTCCTGCCAGTCCTGTAGATCCTCTCAAGGGCCTCATCAACTGACTCCCAGGAGGGCATGTAGAAGCCTGCTATATCACTCAAGTCTATAGGGCTCCTGACCCGGCGTATGCTATCGCTTGAAACCCAGTCTCCCGCCAGGAACGGCTTGAAGATGGGCTTGCCGTCTACGATGTCTACTATGTCGCTAAACCACTTGGGTATACTATACTCTACGGGCTTGACATTTATGCTACCCATAATTATTCACCCTTAGCATATTCATGGATATAGTGGGTCTTGTAGGTTAATAAGCTTCACATGAATCACGTATATAATTTGAATGTGGATAAAAAATATATTTTAGAAATAAATGAAAGATTATAGGAACTATATACTTGTTAGCTTCCTAGATGATCTTTTAACATAAGCTATAGCTAGTAGCATCGAGGCGGCCACAGGCAGGGCATATGTAACAGTCGACGAAGACTCGTCTACGCCATACTCTATAATCTCCGGGTATGGGTGGTCTCCATGCTTCTCAGCCACGAATCCTATCTCAACCGTCTCCCCAGGATCTATGGTCCTTGTATAGCCTACGGGTGTCAGGAGTATTGTATTGTTTCCTAGATAGCTCCACTCTGCACCCCATATACTTGTTATGTTACTCGTCATCAGTATCTTTATGTACCATCCCGGGATCGTCGTGTTCCCATTATTAGTTATGTAGATCTTAGCGACGAACCCGCTATTCCAGTCGCTATCAATTACTAGGTCTACCTGGAGCGCGGATTCATCGGGCTCCGGGGCGGTCCAGTTGTCGAGCACCACCCCGTCAACCACGAGGAGGACCTCCTCGACCAGGGGGTTGTCTCCGCTGGTGACGAAGCCTACATTCGCCTCTGGGCCCCTGTTCCACTCCTCGGCTACAAGTACTATGTAGCCGTTTTCAGTCCCATTCTCCCTGGCCCCCCATACATCGCTTATCTCTCCATCATAGATCTTTACTAGTAGGCTCCAGTTGTCTGGCTCGTCTAGCGTTATCGACACGTCATACTGTGCACCGCTACCCCAGCTGTTGACTAGGGTCACTGTTAGGTTGCCAGAGGATGCCCCGCCCTCTCCTCCGGAGCCTCCTCCTGGTGGAGGTGGTGGCACCGTTATTATGGGGTCGCTTGTGTATGTCAGGTTGAATGCGTAGATCCACCATTTCATGCGAGCGCTGGTTGTCGATGGGCTGCCGAACTCCGTCCCGACCTCTACATCTTCTAGGTAGAGGTCCTCATAGCTGGATAGGTCTGTTATGTTGAATGCCGTGCTTATGAAGGGTGCGTATGGCAATGTTACTGTTCCAGCCTTGATCGGGGTGGTTATCCTGAAGGCTATATACTCCCACCCTATGAAGGCCTTCCACACCTCGAAGGTCGCATTCACCTCCGTCCCGTTCACTATGATTGGGACAATGATCTCCCCGATCTTTGAACCCGCTGGCTGCAGCCCGTCATAGTATAGCCATATCATCAGCTCCTGCTCGTCCGTGTGTACACCTGTACTCCTCCACTGGTCCCTTGTGAGCCAAGACTCTATTGCTAGGTTTACTGGTAGCCCTGGCTCGGGGTCAAGGCTGTAGCTGATTGTTACGTAGAAGTTGTTGAGGCTGGAGAGACTTGCTGGTAGTGGTACTGGGCCGTCGGTTGCATTGTACTGGTTCCACGGCTTGTTGCCATAGAAGATCTCGGGGTATCCGTGTACCCAGGATCCTGGATTCCTCAGGACTATGTTGTCTAGCTCCTGCACGTAGTAGAGGGTCCTGTTGCCTAGGTAGTATGTCATTTCAGCGTATCCATCGGCGTTGTCAATATTCCATGGGTTGATCTCTATTATGTAATCGTTTACGCCGTCGTTGTCCAGGTCGATCTCCGCTGTTGGCCACTCCTCGTCGGGGTACCTTATAGTTATATAGTCGCCCCCGCCTCCACCGCCTGGCGGGCCTCCTGAAACCGTTATTGTTATAGTCCTATTCACCGTGCCATTAGTGTTCCAGGCGTAGATATAGTATGTAGTCGTCTCTACGGGACTCACTACCGCTGTTCCCTCACCTGCCATGACGTCCTCCAGTGGGCCGTAGTATACTATGAATGAGCCCTCCTCTCCTCCACACGGGTTGACCACCCCTATCGTGTCTAGGTAGGCTGTTACTATGTATACCGGGTTCCCATAGGGCCTGTTTAGGCTGCATACAGTGCTTGTTATGTTATCCCAGCTATCCGTGGCGGGGTCTCCGTATGCCAGCCCCAGCACCTTTATCCCGTATACCTCTGATAGGTTCTGCAGCTCTTGCAGCGTAGCGTTTATCCACTCCAGGTCCCCGCCCGTGTATGGCCTGTACTCGCCCGTCGAATAGTCATAGTAGGAGCCGTAGGCCTCGAATAGCACCCCGTCTATGTATGGTGCTATATCCTCTATTATTGTGAAGCCCCTGTTCACTATTACCGTCAGGTTGGGGTTCCTGTCTCTGACCTCCTGTATGAGGCCTATTACACCATCTGTAATCTCTGGGTAGGCGTCTACCTGGTCCAGGTTGTCAAAGAATACTCCTGTGAAGCCCTCCCCTAGGATGTATGGTATAGCCTCATCCAGTACAATGCTCCACCACCTCGGGTCGGACGCGTTGACTACTGCATCACCCCAGCTTGTATAGCCTATTATGAGGTCCTCGGTAACGTTGCCAGCCCACGGCTCCCAGCCTCCTATGGTTGTGATGCTAATGTATCCGAGGACCTCGCCCACCCCACGGGACACGTTGCTTGGATCTACTAGGGGTGACAGTATCAGGTAGTCTACACCCGGTATACCTGCTCCTGGTATATTGCTGACCCAGCCATCTGCCCCCGTAATACTCCACTGTATAGCCACCGCATCGCCAGGCGATATGCTGGTTGTGTTGGCTGTTATGCTGACCGTGGGCGGGCTCCCTGAGCCTCCCAGATTGTCGGCCCACGCCTGTATCGCGTCCCATACCGAGGTGCTCCTGGGGGCTAGTGCGTAGTAGTACTCGTCCAGAGTCCAGGTAACGTTGACCTGGCACGGGTAGGCGCCGCACTCGTTTGTATAAACCTCGGTCCCGAACTCTAGCGACATCAGGTATAGGCCGTTGAGTGCTCCTCTAAGGTACTGGTTGGCTAGCTCTATGAAGTATGTGTAGTCGAACACGATACTAGCGTTGACGTAGTTCGTCGTGGACTTGAATGTTAGGAACCTCCACCCTGGATCGGCTACCACGTCATAGAGCTCGAACGTCTGGTTGACTACCTCTCCATCAACTATTATTGGGACCTCGAAGACCGCTACGGGGCCGTCCTCATAACCAGCCGGATACCCGCCCTCGATGTATAGTTGAACCATTATCTCATAGTCCCCACTTCCCGGGGCCCTATTGTTATTCGAATCCGTGAAGATCCACGCCTCGAAGGCGTAGTTGTTACCCGGGGTCCCATTGTATTGTGTATACCTTGTGCCGACAAGGATCCTTGGAAGGTCCTCAACCCTCATAGGCAGGATGAAGTTGGGGGCGTTCACAGGCTGGTTGCCCCAAGGCTTGGCCCCGTATATCACCTCGTGGTAGGCCATCACGTTGTATAGGGGTGTTGTGTTGATCAGCCACACGCTATCCACATGGACGATGCCATCCTGTATATGCATCGTCGTGTTCCCATACCCTATACTCCCGGGATCCGACTGGTAGAGGTCCTGCCAGCCCCACACGTTCGGGTCCATTGTAGCGTTACCGATATTCACCACGCCCCACAGGTTGGGGCACCCCCAGACGCTGGAGCAGCACTGGCCACCGTCGCATGAGACACAGGTGGATACACCCTCATAGCTGCTGGACGTTGGTATGATCTCAACAAGGTCGAATGTTATGGACTCGTTGGAGCCACCACCCGGGCTCTCTGGGGGCGTGGAGCTGGTCACAGGTGTGCATGTTATGTTGATGTTGTCGAAGTCCGCATATACCGTGTGGTTGGGTGCCCAGGACGAGCTTGAGCCTCCGAAGAAGGTTGAGAAGTAGAAGCTATCTATATACGCCTCCTGGCCCTCACCCCTCAGCTGTATGTTGGAGAAGTTTAGTGCAAGCGTATCGTTTATGTATACCGTTATGTAGGCATCCGCCTCCCCAGCAGTGCCTACATAGATCACCTGTGTTATCTTATACCATACACCCGGCACCACGGTGTAGTTGAGGGAGATATAGTCGCCGTAGCTATTCTCCTGGTGCATCCAGTATAGGTATAGGAATAGGGCCGCATCACTCCTGTTATAATCCCTATCCCACTCCGGAGTCCTGTCACCCCTCCACATGAACCTTGCACTCCAACCCTCACCATTATCCGGGACCCTGAAGCCCGTCCAGTAGCTGCCTCCACTGGATAGTCCTGGCAGCTTGCCTCCCTTACTGAAGTCGAAGCCGTCCTCGAACCTGACCATGTACTCAAGTACACAGTAGTCGGATTCTGGAAGGTTGACGACGAAGGATATCCCACTATTCCTTGAGCGCACCTCTCCAGCCGGGTATTCGACGCGTAGATACTTGTTGCCATCCTCCTCGGCTATATACGCCCTATCATCCAGCCTGGACCAGTTTATATCTCCAAAGTCGCTTTCAAGCTCCTCCTCAGTATACTGCCCTACATCGTCGTTCTCGAAGTCGACGTAGAGATTGAAGGATCCTCCGGGCGGGATGGC
>JALWGG010000014.1 GCA_027013765.1 Acidilobaceae archaeon | reverse complement strand
ACTTATTATCTTTCTCAGCACGTATTGGAGTATACCGCCGTGCCTGTAGTACTCAACCTCTATTGGTGTGTCTAGCCTGGCCTTGACCTTGAACTCCACCACCCTTCCATCCCTCTTCCTAGCCCTTACCGTGAGGACCTTGCCCGGCTGCAGGCCCTCCTCGATGCCTAGTATATCATACTCCTCGCTGCCATCCAGGCCCAGGGTCTCTGCATTCTCTCCGGGCATGAACTGGAGGGGCAGTATCCCCATGCCTACAAGATTGCTCCTATGGATCCTCTCGAAGCTCTCGGCTATCACAGCCTTCACGCCGAGCAGGTATGGGCCATTGGCAGCCCAGTCCTGCTACTCCCGGCTCCATACTGCTTCCCACCTATTATTATCACTGGGATGCCCTGCTCCTTGTACTTCATAGCCGCGTCATACACGTGCATGACCTCGCCGGTTGGCCAGTATATGGTCCATCCTCCCTCCCTGTCTGGTGTTAGCCTGTTAACGAATCTCGGGTTGTCGAATGTGCAGCGCATCATCACCTCGTGGTTGCCCCTGCGGGAGCCGCATGTGTTTAGCTGGGCTGGCTTGACGCCCTGGCTTAGCAGGTATTGGCCTGCCTTGCTATCTGGGCTTATCCTCCCGGCAGGGCTTATGTGGTCTGTCGTCGTCCTGTCTGGGGCCCATACAAGAACCCTGGCCCCCTTGATGTCCCTCAGCGGCGGGGGTTCTAGCGTCATGTCGTCGAAGAATGGGGGCTTCTTGATGTATGTGCTGTTGGGGTCCCAGTTGTATGTTATCCCTGATGGCGCCTCTAGCTTGTTCCAGAAGTCGTCTCCCTCGAATATGTCCTTGTACTTCTCCTTGAACATCTCTGGGTCTAGCGCCTTTTCTAGCATCCTCCTGACTTCCTCCTGGCTAGGCCATATGTCCCTTAGGTAGACTGGGTTGCCGTTGGGGTCTACGCCTATAGGCTCCCTCTCGAAGTCTATATCGATCCTCCCGGCCAGCGCGTATGCTATTACTAGTGGTGGGCTGGCCAGGAAGTTACCCCTGGCTAGGGGGTGGATCCTGCCGCTGAAGTTTCTGTTACCGCTCAGCACAGTTACGGTGTATAGGTCATGCTTCCTTATCGCCTCCTCAACCTCAGGCCTCAGGGGTCCGCTGTTCCCTATACAGACGGTGCACCCAAACCCTGTTATATGGTACCTGAGGGCCTCTAGGTATGGCATTAGCCCTAGCCTCTCCCAGTACTCCGGGACCACCCTGCTTCCGGGTGCATTACTCGTCTTTACCCATGGCTTGGGCTTCAGCCCCCTCTCCACGGCGTTCTTTGCCAGTAGGCCCGCGGCTATCATTAGTGTCGGGTTGCTCGTGTTTGTGCAGCTTGTGACTGCAGCGTATACTATGCTCCCGTCTGTGAGGAGGACCTTCTCCCCCTCGATCTCCAGCTCAACAGCAGCCGGGCCCCTACCCTTCTTCCTCCAGTACTCCTCAAGTATCTCCCTCACCCTCTTCTTGGCCTCCCTCAGGGGTATCCTGTCCTCCGGATGGCTTGGCCCCGATATGCTTGGCTCCACGTCGTTCAGGTCTATAACCACGACATCCGTGTACCTGGGCTCCGGAGCCTCAAGGTCATACCAGAGCCCGGTCGCCCTGGCATACCTCTCAACGAACTTCACATGCCTTGGGTCCCTACCCGTCCCCAGCAGGTAGTTTATGGTAGCCTCGTCCACTGGGAAGTATCCCATTGTAGCCCCATACTCGGGGGCCATGTTTGCTATAGTAGCCCTGTCTGGAACGCTCAGGCCCTTAACGCCGGGCCCGTAGTATTCGACGAATTTCCCTACAACACCCTTCCTCCTCAGCTTCTCTGTTATGTATAGCACCAGGTCCGTGGGCGTGGCCCCCTGGGGTAGCTCTCCCTCAAGCCTGACACCAACAACCTCTGGGAGGAGCATGTAGTATGGCTGGCCTAGTATGGTTGCCTCAGCCTCTATACCCCCAACTCCCCAGCCCAGCACTCCCAGCCCGTTGATCATGGTGGTGTGGCTGTCCGTCCCTAGGAGGCTGTCTGGGTAGGCATACCTCTCCCCGTCAACGCCTCCGATCCATACAACCTTTGCAAGGTACTCCAGGTTAACCTGGTGTATTATCCCCTTACCCGGTGGGGCTACCCGGAAGTTCTTGAACGCCTTCTGGGCCCACTTGAGTAGCATGTACCTCTCAGAGTTCCTCTCATACTCCTTCTTCAGGTTGTACTTGAATGCATACCCAGTCCCGTAGTAGTCTACCTGTATACTATGGTCTATGATCAGGTCCACTGGTATGACTGGGTTCACCTTTGAAGGATCTACCCCGAACCTCTTTACTGCATCCCTCATGGCTGCAAGGTCCACTACCGCTGGGACCCCTGTGAAGTCTTGCATAACAACCCTTACTGGGTGGAGGGGTATCTCCTTCCTGCCCGCGTGGCTCCTCCACTCAGCCGCGGCCTTGACCTCCTCCTCCCTGACTATGAAACCGTCATAGTTCCTGACTAGGTTCTCAAGGACTACCCTTATACTGTAGGGGAGCTCTTCATACTTGCCCAGCCCTATCTCCCCGATCCTGGACACGTTATAGATCTTCACCCTCCCAGCGTAGGAGTCCATCTCCTCCACGAGGCTCCTTAGGCCTAGTGGGTCCTTTTCCACCATGCAGCACCACGTCTCCTAGTATGCACACTATTTTATATATGATAATCCCGTATATGCCACTATAGCACGACTAGTCACAGTATGATGCTGGGAGGAGTTGTATTGGTCTGGGGATAATGTGTTATGCGCTTGGTGCTAGCAGGTATCTTACCCTGCTCCCCTCTGGGCTCTTGAATACTAGCTCTAGGGGCTTGTCGCTTGAGAATTTTATCTCGACCGCCTCGGCTATCCCGGTTAGGCCTATCACGTTCTTAAGGTACTGTATGTCATATCTGCTGGCAGCTGGGTTCTTAACCTGTAGGTCTATCAGTGCTGTCGTCTCCCTGGTTAGTACTGCCTCAACCTTGGACCTCCCCTCGCCCCTACCCCTGATCACCAGCTTCTCCTCATCCGCCTCAAGCTCGACGATGTCCCCAACTATCTCTGCATCCTTCAACGCCTTCTTCACCACGTCAGCCAGCACCACAGCCTCAACGTCGTGGTCCAGCTTTACCTCCTCAGGTATGTCAATCGAGACTTCAAGGTTCGGGACCAAGTACCTCTTCAAGACCTTACTCTCCACGCTCACGAGGACCTTGTCATCCGAGACGATGAATTCCACCACGTCACCCTTCTTACCCCTCTTGAGCATATCCTTCAACACGCCTATATTGAACCCGGCCTCGACGCTATCCCTACCCTCGGAGACCTCTATCTCAAGGAAGGATTCATAGGGTATCTCGACCTGGATCATGGAGACCCTAGCAGGATCCATGCCACCAACCCTAACGCCATCCCTAGTGATCTTAAAGCTGACCTCGTCAAGTATCTTAGCAAGACTATCAACCAGCGTCTTGAAGGTCTTGGCATCGGGGTACCTGAACCTTGCCGCCGGCTCCCCCACCTCCTCTAGAAGCGTAGACACTCAAATACACACCTCCGATGGAAATTAATCACCCGGCAGGGAAAATATATAACATGGAAGGGGGGGCCTATGAGGACTACGCCATCGGCTGATCCTGGTGAGTGACGCCCGTCCCCTTGAGGCCCCCACCCTATGCTGTAGGATTACTCTTGGAGGCTCATGCAGGGCTCCCAACGCTCGTGTCTCATCACCCATCAGGATGGGCGTCCGGTCATTGCCTTAGGAGGGTGGTCGGGTGTCCTGGCCCCGTTCATCCCGTCCCTGGTCCCCGCTTTTAACCCTCCTCATCCCGTGAATGTATCAAGGGCGCTGGGGGGCTATAATCTTGGTCTCCCACCACTACCCATATATTCTATCCTTGACAGGTTCTTACTGGTGTTATGGGGATGGCTAGTATAAGTGTGGTTGTCGATGAGGAGGTGTATAAGGGGCTGGAGGAGGTCGCGTCGAGGCTTAATGTCGGTGTTGAGGAGTTGGTTGGGATCCTCATAGAGCTCGCCTACTCATATAGGGATTATATAGCTAGTATGGGGGAGGGGTTGAGGGTTAGGAGGGAGAACAAGGCTAGGAGTGTCTTGGAGGAGGTGTTCTACTATGGGGTGGAGGCCTGGAGGGGTGTAGTGGATAAGGTCCTCGACAGGCTGAAAGCCCGGGGGCGCTTCGAGCTGGAAGAGCTGGACCTGGACCCGGACGAGCCCAGCATAGAGATGGAGCTGGTGGCGCTTGAGGGGAGCGACCTGAGGGTTGACAGGGTGAGGATCAACTGGAGTATTGACGGAGTTATAGTTGAGGCCTACTACTACATCGGGGAATACTATGAACACGTCCCGGCCAGGGTAGGCAGGTTCGACGTAGCATACCACCCAGACGAGGAGGCAGTGGTGGTCACACGCACCGGTAGCAGGCTCGCCGATATACCGCCCCTCCACGAGTTCGACCGCGTAGTGGAGGAGCTGGGTGTGTGAGTATTGGCAAGGATAAGGATATGGAGACTCACCGGAGACCCGCTACTAGTCATATCAGCACCAGACGCGTTCCTAGTCAGGAGCCAGGGGATGGCGCTAGACACTGTCGATGTAGTAGTAGCAGAGGTCCAGGGAGAGGCCCTGATACACGGCGCGTATGAGAGGCCAAAGGCCCATACCTACCTTAGGAGGCTCACCGGAGGCCCCCTATTCAAGGCACACAGCGGGGACCTCTATATAGCAGTTATACGCAGGTACCAGTGGAGGCTCGACACGCTCCTCAAGGACCATTCAAAGCTGGTATCATGCATGGGGGGTGGAGACGCCTATGGAGGGCAGGCTGGCGACGCTGTATATGGGGTTACAAAGATTGCTGGGAAGGGTGTGGTCGAGGTCCTCGCAAAGTCTAGAACCATGGAGGATGCACTAAAGTGTGTTGAGAGGCTAGGCAGGATAGCGGGTATAGAGGAGCTGGACGAGGACCTCATACCGGGGAAGGCGCTTGAGAGGAATAGAGACCCGGGGTGGCTGAGGCCTCCTAGGCAGAGCAACGTGTGGAGCTACTCCACTGCAAACGGCTACAGGATAGGGTTCCATGCATGGGTGGAGGAGGGGCTGATACACTGGATAGAGGTTGATGGGAACTTCCACGCTGCACCCCCAAGCCAGGTATACGCGTTGATAGACACGGTGGAGCAGGTATACCCCAGCCCGGGCCTGGCGTATGAGTTCACGGCAGCATGGTCCACGTTTGTAGATACAGCTGGCATATCTATAGATAATGTATCGGAGGCCTTCAACGGCCTGCTCAGGAGGGTTGAGGCGTTGGGTGGAGGATTGTGAGGGAGGTCCTCTACCCAGAGTGGAGGTGGAGAGTCCTAGGGGAGAAGAGGAGGATAGCGGCCAGGGTAATGGAGGTCCTCAAGACGGGGGGCCTAAACCCTATAATACATGGGAGCATAGCCCGCGGGGACGTTGATAGGGATAGCGATATAGATATAGTGATACCACACGTAGTACCCCCGGGCATAGTCTTGTATAGGCTGGAGGATGCCGGCTATAAGCCATACCATATAGAGATCGTGCAGGCAACCCCCTCATACACGCCCAAGGTCTACATATACCTAGACCCTAGAGAAGAGCTAGTCGTTAGCTTCCCACTAGCCAAGCTGGGGGAGAGGGAGAGGGAGTTCTACAAGTGGGGCGGGGAGCTAG
>JALWGG010000013.1:17591-18550 GCA_027013765.1 Acidilobaceae archaeon | reverse complement strand
AAACTATCTATAACAGGTATAGGCTAGAGGGCTAGCGCCTCCTCAGCTTCAATAGTGGAACCGCCTCGCCGCCAGTCTTTAGGGTCTTCACAACCTCTATGGCATTATCTATGAATGCTTGGAGGTCCTCATCCGTGTGTGCTGTAGACAGGTGGATCCTCTTGGAGGGATTTGAACTATAGAGTATCCCCCTCCTCCACATCTCATAATTGAACTTCTCATATGCATGCCTATCGGCCTTAAGGGCCTCCTCCAGGTTCCAGGGCTGGGCATCTAGGCCAAAGTATATAGTTAGTATACTCCTATAATTGGCTACATACGCAGTAATCCCCGAATCGTCTAGGAGGTCCTGGAGGGCCTTAGCCAGGTACTCGCCCTTTGAGGAGGCCTGCCTATCCGCCCTGGTCTTGACAATCTTCTCCAACGCGGCCCTTCCAGCCGCCATGGATAGAGGGTGGGAGCTGTATGTGCCCGAGGTCCTCACTAGGCCCTCGGTTATTAGGTCCATGACATCCCTCTTGCCTAGAACAGCTGCCACGGGGTAGCCATTAGCCATTGCCTTACCTACTGTTGTAAGATCCGGTTTAACCCCTAGCTCGTCCTGGAGCCCGTGTATATTGTGCCTGAACGCCGTTATTATCTCATCCATGATGAATAGGGCCCCATAGGTCCTGGCGAGCCTCTCAATCTTCCTTATGAACCCGGTCTTGGCGGGCACAACTCCCATACTATGTGCGACTGGCTCTATGATTATGCCGGCCACGTCATCACCATACTCATCCATATACCTCTCAAGAGCCTCTTCATCATTGTATGGGAGTACATCAATAGTCTCAAGGACCTTGCCCGGTATCCCATCCGTTTCAGGATGCTTACCCTGGCTCAGCGGTGTTGACACGTTTATCAATGCATAGTCGTGCCAGCCATGATAGTTGCCTTCAAACTTGAGGATCCTGCCC
>JALWGG010000013.1:0-17581 GCA_027013765.1 Acidilobaceae archaeon | reverse complement strand
CAGTATAGGCTCGCGCGAGCCTCATAGCGACCAGCACCGCCTCGGTACCACTATTGGTAAATACTAGCTTGTCGGCGGACTTGATTAGCCCTAGGATTAGCTTTGCATACTCTACCTCTACATCGGTAACCCCGGCTCCATGCAAATCCATAATACTGGCCTCCCGTCTTACAGCCTCAACTACATCCGGGTCACTATGGCCGAGTAGTATTGCCCCAAATGCCATATGGTAGTCTATGAAGGTCCTGCCATCAACATCTATTATCCTAGAACCCTTGGCAGCCTTGACTACCAGGGGCCCCCACATGTGGAAGGCCCTCCTCAGGGCGCCCGGAGCCCCTCCCGGATATACGCTTAGAGCCTCTCTATAATACTTCTCTGCCTGGCTCAACATTCACCGCCATATCACTGGCATAACCCTTAAACTATGCAACGATAATTACGTTGAAATCAGTATTATCATATGAAGATACATGTCGAAGTGTCATAATACATATACACAGAATATTAAATGTTATTGAATGTTTAAATATAATAAAATTTATAAATAATATAATGTTATAGACGCGTATATAAGACCCGATACAACAGTAATGGCACAGGCGGCTTGTAATAAGGAGTCTATGCTTAAGAGTATTAAAGGCTTAGGCCAATTCACTCTAAAGGGGGTTGTAGGGTTATGTCGATCAGCGGGTCGCCTCCTAAAAGGTCTAAAGAAGTTTCGCTGAGAGTGGCCGAGGCTAGGCCAAGGGATAGTGGCAAGAGGAGGGTCAGGATCGACCTATCGATCATGAAATCACTGGGGATAGACCCCGGGGATGTGGTGGAGATTGAGGGTAAGAGGAAGACTGTAGCCATAGCATGGCCTGCGCTCCCCGAGGACCAGGGCCTAGACATAATTAGGATGGACGGGCTTCTGAGGAAGAATGCAGAGGTTAATATAGGGGATAGGGTTGTAGTTAGGAAGGTCCAGGTCAAGCCAGCCACCAAGGTCAAGCTAGCCCCAGTAGTCCATTCTATGAGCGTCGATGAAGGGTTCAAGAAGTATGTAAAGAAGAAGCTTATAGGGATACCGGTCATGGAGGGTGACACAGTGGTAGTGCCAGCCATAGGTCATGCTGTGCAGCTGAACGTTATCATGACAAAGCCAAGAGGTCCAGTCATAGTTTCTGAGAACACGATCATAGAGATTCTGGAGAAGCCGGTATCCCAGATATCCGTTCCTAAGATAACATATGAGGATATCGGGGGGCTTAGGAATGTTATAGTCAAGGTAAGGGAGCTAATAGAGCTCCCGCTAAGGCACCCGGAGCTGTTCAAGAGGCTAGGTATAGAGCCCCCCAAGGGAGTACTACTCTACGGCCCCCCAGGGACTGGTAAAACCCTCCTCGCAAAGGCGGTTGCGAATGAGAGTGACGCGCACTTCATAGCGATAAACGGGCCGGAGATTATGAGTAAGTTCTATGGTGAGAGTGAGCAGAGGCTTAGAGAGATCTTCGAGGAGGCGAAGAAGAATGCCCCGAGCATCATATTCATAGATGAGATAGACGCGATAGCGCCGAAGAGGGATGAGGTTGTAGGTGAGGTTGAGAGGAGGGTGGTAGCGCAGCTACTCGCGTTGATGGACGGGCTTGAGAGTAGGGGGCAGGTTATAGTTATTGCAGCAACCAACAGGCCCAACGCTATAGACCCGGCCCTGAGGAGGCCTGGAAGGTTCGACAGGGAGATCGAGGTCCCCCTGCCAGACAAGCAGGGCAGGCTTGAGATCCTACAGATACACACAAGGCACATGCCGCTGGCTGGGGACGTGGATCTTGAGAAGATAGCGGAGCTGACTAAGGGATTCACGGGGGCCGATCTGGCGGCGCTTGTAAGGGAGGCGGCAATGCATGCGCTGAGAAGGTACCTGCCAGAGATCGATATAGAGCAGGAGAAGATCCCGGTGGAGGTCCTGGAGAAGATGATAGTCAAGATGGAGGACTTCATAGCAGCCTTCAAGGACATCACCCCGAGCGGCCTCAGGGAGATCCAGGTGGAGGTTCCTGAGGTTAGGTGGGATGATATTGGTGGGTTGGCTGGGGTCAAGCAGGAGCTGAGGGAGGTGGTTGAGTGGCCCCTGAAGTATCCACACGCATTCCTCAGGATGGGTATTAGGCCTCCTAAGGGTATCCTCTTGTTCGGCCCTCCCGGTACTGGTAAGACCCTGCTCGCCAAGGCAGCGGCCACAGAGAGCGGGGCAAACTTCATAGCAGTCAGAGGACCAGAAATACTAAGCAAATGGGTAGGAGAAAGCGAAAAGGCCATAAGGGAGATATTCAAGAAGGCTAGGCAGTATGCGCCGGCAATAGTATTCTTCGACGAGATAGACGCGATAGCGTATTCGAGGGGTACAGAGATTGGGACCAGGGTTGGGGAGAGGATAGTGAGCCAGCTGCTCACAGAGATAGACGGGATAACTGAGCTACAGGACGTGGTGGTCATAGCGGCTACAAACAGGCCTGATATGGTGGATCCAGCCCTACTCAGGCCCGGGAGGCTTGAGAAGCTGATATACGTTCCTCCACCCGACGAGGAGGGTAGGCTTGAGATCCTTAGGATCCATACAAGGAATATGCCTTTGAGCAGTGAGGTTGACTTGAGGGAGCTTGCAAGGCTCACAGAGGGATATACAGGGGCGGACCTGGCGGCGCTTGTAAGGGAGGCCGCTATGATCGCTTTAAGAGACGACCTCAACCTGGACGTGATCGGGTGGAGACACTTCGAGGAGGCCCTGAAGAAGGTGAAGCCAAGCGTTACCAGGTACATGGTTGAATACTACCAGAGGTGGCTGGAGCAGGCTAGGCAGATCAAGGCTGAGGCGAAGACCGAGAAGCTAACTATAACATTCTGAGGATGATCTGGTATGGGGAGGATATGGTACACGCAGCCGCTGGAGAATATAGTATATGAGGCTATAAAGCACCTATCCCGGGGAGGCCAGGCCCCAGTAAGGGATACAGAACTACTAGCCCACTTGAAGAGCCAGAGGATAGAGATATCCAGGATAGACCTTATACGCGTCATAACAGTCCTAGAAACTATAGGCTATATAAGAGTACACTCCAGCGGGGACGAGGTGGACATAAGGCTCCTAAAATAACCGCCGCCTCCACTAACCCGTGGCACTCTCATCTTTCCCCGTTTCATTATGATACCGTTTCATTAGTTCCCTCCTCGCCCAGAGGGCTCGCCCCCTCTAGGGTTCATTCCTTGAGGTGACAGGGGCTGCCGAGCCAAGGAGGCACAGGGATCCCGTCTACGGGACTGGTTTGGGATGGCTGGGCTTGAATCCTAACTCTCCAGAGAGAGGCTAGGTAAAGATAATTCCTGCAACCATCAATAGAATAGTAAGGGTGGAACACTGTGGGGGTGAACCTAAGAGACCTCATACCAGACAGTATACGCGTTGAGACCGACGTCAAGGGATTGAAGGGGAATACAATAGCACTAGACGCATACAACACTCTATACCAGTTCCTAGCAGCAATAAGGCAGCCAGACGGCACACCACTCATGGACAGGATGGGGCGTGTAACCAGCCACCTAAGCGGGCTATTCTACAGGACCATAAACCTAGCTGAGGAGGGTGTAAGACCGGTATACGTATTCGACGGGGAGCCTCCCAGGTTCAAGGCTAAGGAGCTTGAAGAGAGGGCTAGAAGGAGAGAGCAGGCAGAGGCCAAGCTTGCAGAAGCCAGGACGGCAGGGCTTGTAGAGGAGGCTAGGAAGTATGCACAGCAGGCTATAAGGCTGTCGAGCGGCATGGTAGAGGAGGCTAAGAAGCTACTAGAGGCAATGGGCATACCATGGGTCCAGGCACCGGGAGAGGGGGAGGCCCAGGCAGCGTATATGGCTAGGAGGGGTGATGCATGGGCCGCGGGCAGCCAGGACTATGATAGCCTGTTATTCGGCTCAACCAGGCTAGTCAGGAACCTAGCCATAACTGGGAGGAGGAAGCTACCCGGGAAGGACCTCTACGTTGAGGTCAAACCCGAGGTCATAGAGCTATCGGCATTGCTGAAAAACCTAGGGATAACTAGGGAGCAGCTGATAGCGATAGGGATCATACTGGGGACGGACTATAATGAAGGGGCTAAGGGTATAGGCCCCAAGAGGGCGCTCAACATTGTGAAAAGCATTGGAGACCCATTGAAAGCTATAAAGGCTGCAGGGGTAAGGGAACCCTGGATAGACGAGGTATACAACTACTTCCTAAACCCGCCGGTAACCAGTGATTACACAATAACTTTCAATCCACCCAACGAGCGGGAGATTAACAGGATCCTGGTAGAAGAGCACGACTTCAACCCGGACAGAGTAGCTAAAGCCGTTGACAGGCTCAAAAAGGCGTATAGGGAGAACTTGAAGGCTAAGCAGTCTAGGCTAGATGCATGGTTTAGCTAGCGAAGATAAATGTAATATCCTATTCATGGGATAGGAGGTCCTCGGTGGCCATACAATAAAATACTTTGGTCCTCAAGGAGAGGAGGACACCAGGCCCGGGTATGTGGCATGTCGATGGCATCTGCATAAATATCTCCATCTTGCACTGATACAACGTGTTAGGCTCCCATTGGGAGTTGGGGGGTTATGCCTGAGAAGACTGAGATAGAGGATGTTAAGAAGTGGCTTGTAGAGGGTAAGGATGAGCCGGAGACTTTTGTAGACTTGAAATGGGTTGTTATGGAGGAGGATACGCGCAACGGCAGGACCTTTAGCATAAGATTCACGCACCCAAGCGTCCCGGTAAATCTACTTGTACTCGATATGGAGGTCCTCGACGAGAACGCCAAGATTCTTAGGCTTGTTGTGGAGACTGGGATCAAGACTATAGACTTGGATAGGGACGATAAGTTAAGACTATACAGGTATCTCCTGGAGGGGTCCAAGATGCCGCTGGCGAAATTCTACCTATTCGGGGATGAGGACGAGATAGGGATAGCGGTCGACCTGGACAAGAGGATGCTCACAAAGGAAGAGCTGGACCTGCACCTAGCCGCGATGCTTATGGGATACAGCATGCTAGCAGAGCTGGAATCGCTGAAGAACCAGGTTCTGGCGGAGCAGGCATCAGTGCTCATGGCATTAGTAGCCAAGTGGATGGAGAAGGGTGTGCCGAGGGAGAAGGTCCTTGAAAGGCTCATCGGGGCGGGTATGGATAGGGAGATGGCTGAGAAGCTTGTTGACACGGTCTACGGCGCAATGCACAGGATAAGTAGGGAGACGCTATACATGTAAGAGTGTTACGCCAGGGTATTAGTGAGGCACGCGGTATGAATAGAAGTGTATACGCCGTCCTGCTTGTAGCTGTATTTATCGCGGGCATGGGCTCAGGCCTATCAAGGCTGGCCCTAGCCAAGATGCTTAGAGACGATCTTGGGGCATCCATGCTTGTAGTCTCCAGCCTCACAACGTGGTTTATGGCTGCCAGGGCATTATCAAGCACCGTATCCGGGCTAGGGGCTTCGATATCCCATAGGGTCTGGAAGGCGCTACTCCTCCTGCCATTACCACTAGTATCCCTAATAGTATACCTGCTAGGCTCTATGAGGGACCCGGCCACTATACTGGCCCTAAACGCCGCCTGGGGATTCGTGAACGGCCTACTATGGCCCCAGGCACAGGCCGCGGCAGGAACCCTCCTGAAGGGGCGCGGCGGGTTAGGTATAGCCCTATACTTTGCTATAGGCAGCCTAGGGATAAGCATGGGCCACTACCTCTACGGCATCCTAGGGCTCAGCAACCCGGAGACGATTAGAGCCTCCTCCACCCTCTTCCTAGCGGCCTCACCCGCAATGGCCCTGGTTGCATTTAAGGCCGAGAAGCCTGGAGCGACTTATAGGCGTGGCCAGAGCTTAGCTGGTATAAGCAGTGCATCCCTCTGGATCATAATAGCGGCGTATGCCAGCGGGTATAGTAGTGGTGTGTTGAGGGAGTTCCTATACGTTTATCTTGGAGAGGTCTATGGCCTGGCGCGGGAGGAGCTAGGTTCAGTACTTGCACTTGCGGGCATAGTAAGCCTCATACTAGGGCTACTGGTAGGTCCTGCAGCCGACAGGTGGGGGACGCACAGGGTGCTAGCTGCAGTGCTACTCATGGGCTCTATTGGAAATGCATTCATAGGAATGGCCCCCGGGGTGACGCTGGCTCTGGTTGGGATATCCCTGGCACAGGCGTCTAGCAGGAGTAGTATGCCCCTCACAAGGAATATAGGGGCATTCGACGGGCCACAGGCCCTAGCACTCCTAGGGATTTCAAATACAGTATCTAGTATTGGGCAGATGTCCGGGCCAGTTATAGCTGGAACCCTATATGACAGGCTGGGGGGTAGCATTGTTCTAGGGCTTCCCGGGGAAGCCTACCCCTTCCTAGTAGCCCTCCTACTACTGTTACTGGCACTCGCCCTATACCCCTTGATGGTTAGGAGATGAGGGGTACAGGTTTGACGCCTAGTGTAAAACCCAGGATATAATGGTACCACACCCAATAATGATACTGTGAGGGGCGGCTTCATGGACGTGTTATGGTATAGGGACCTGGTATACGGGTTCAAGATACCACTTGCAAGGGGCTTCGGGCCGTTGGATGCGGGATGCTGTGTAATGCTGACCAGCGTCAACGACCTCTTCACAGGATATGGAGCCGCTAATCTTAGGGTTGAGCCAAGGAGGTTCGCAGAGGACATGGCTAGATCAGTGTCGAGGACCTTATCCAGCCTTGGAATAGCCTCAGCACCCGAGGTCAAGAGCACCACTGAGGGGGGCTTCATAGTTTATAGGATGAATTACCCCCTGCCCCAGGGGGTCCTCAGCGTAACAGTGAAGATGGGAAGGATTGAAGGCAGGCCCATGGCTAGGATCTACATGACCACTGGTATAGTGGATCCAGGAGAGCTCGAATGGTTATCCAGCATGATAACGCCGGTAGAGCAGGTAAGGCCTAGAACCTACATGATACCTGACGTCATGAGGGGGATGAATGCCATCCGAGTCATAGCACCTGAAGGCTTCATGGTGGCGGGCCAGGTCAACTATTTTGGAGACCTTAGCCTGAGGGGTAGAGGCCTCGGGGCAGAGCTGGCTGCAGACACCTCAAGATACCTGGCTGGCCAGGGCTTCATGTTCCAGTATCTAGCGGGGCAGATGGCCCAGATGGGGTATAGGATAGGTGGTTACATAGATGCATACAAGTACTCCACACACTATGGGACATGGGATACCGTTATAGAATCGCGGCCACCCCCACTAGCGCTCCCTTATGAACTATACGTCCAGGGGGTAGGCATGATGGGTGCATGGAGTGGGAAGTCCTCAGTTATCACTCTAGGCGGAGGAGTGGCTGGATGGTTCGCAACCATAGGCTACCAGCTCCCCCTACCAGGATTAGACGCTATAGAGTGGCGTGGAGTCTCCATTATAGCCCGTGGAGGGAACGCGCTTGACGTGATGCTCACAGTAATGACCCACCTACTATTCGATGAGAAGTGGATGCAGGCGTTGAGGAGAGAGAATAGGACCATTGCCCAGAGCACGATTAGGTCAATAAGGAATAGGCCCCGCGTAAACTTCTCATCCAGCTATACCAGCTACAATTACGCGGCTGACACCAGCTACGGGTCAGACTACGGAGGATATGACGACTATACCAGTAGAGACACGACGTATGACGACTGGGATACTGGACGGTATAGGGGTTATGACGATTACTCCACCCAAGACATTGAGAAGGGGGACGTGGACGATGAGGAGAGGGGGCTGGGAAGGTTCAGAAGCGATGCAGACTATACACAGTTCTACGTGGACTATGAGGGCAAGCTCAGGAGCTATGATCATGATGAGGAAGTGGCGGCATCGTTCATAGAGGATGACGGGTACCTGAGGGATGAGGAGGGTAGGACTATAGGCAGGATCGAGGATGGATGGGTTGTGGATGAAGAGACTGGCGAGAGGATAGGGGTACTGAACACCAGGATAAGCGATGACTACCAGCTTGAAAGGCTTGAGGATAACATGCTAAACCCAAGGGAGACACTCGGATACACTGATACAGCGCCTAGAGACAAGATGAGAGACCTAAACCCATACTACGTGAGTAAGAAGAGGGAGGACGACGACTAGCCGGGTTACGTAAGCTTATAAGAATAGTAACGCATGGCCACGACCCGGTGCGTATATAGTGACGGTGGCTAGAGCCGCTATCCTAGGCGGCTCAGGATATACTGGGGGAGAGCTGCTCAGGCTATTGGCAATGCATCCCGGGATAGAGGTTGTGGAGGCGACCAGTAGGGAGTACAAGGGGAAGCCCATATACTATGCACACCCACACCTCAGAGGGTTCTACTCGATCCGGTTCACAAGCCTAGACACGAGTAGGATCCCGGACGTCGATATAGTATTCAACGCGCTGCCCCACGGGGTCGCAGTAGAATACACCGGGCACCTTATAGACCATGGTATAAGGGTTGTAGACCTGAGTGCAGACTACAGGCTGAAGGACCCCGAGGCGTACAGGTCATGGTATGGCATGGATCACCCCAGGGAGGACCTCCTGGAGGAGTCGGTATATGGAATACCAGAGCTTAGAAGGGAGGAGATACGCGGTGCACGGCTAGTAGCCTCCCCCGGGTGTAATGCCACGGCAGCGATACTAAGCCTAGCCCCCCTAGCGGTTGCAGGACTCCTATCAGGCCCAGTAGTCGTCGATATAAAGGCGGGCAGTAGTGAGGGGGGCGCGAAACCGAAAAGAGGGAGCCATCACCCCGAGCGTGAGGGGGCTGCAAGGCCCTACAGCCCGGCTGGCCATAGGCATGAGGCGGAGGCCGAGCAGGAGCTCTCAAGGCTGGCCGGGACCAGTGTTAGAGTATCTCTAGTACCCCACGCGGTATCCATGGTTAGGGGGGTCCTTGCCAGTAGCCACCTGTGGGTGGAGGACCTTGACCTACAGGAGGTCTCAAGGTCATACGCGGCACTATATGGAGGGGAGAGGTTTATCAGGGTCTACCCCCGTGGGAGCATTATCGATGTGAAGAATGTTGTGGGGAGCCACATGGTGGACGTCTCATACTCTTATGACGAGAGGACTGGGAGGCTGACAGCCTTCGCAGCACTAGACAACCTGGTCAGGGGGGCCGCGGGCCAGGCGGTACACGCGGCGAATATAATGTTGGGGTTGGCGGAGGACCTTGGCCTGGGATATCCCCCATTGAAGCCGTAAACCGGGGGGTTTACATTGATCGTGGTCAAGGCAGGTGGAAGGACACTCACACTAAATATGGACGCGATACTTGAGGACCTCGCCCGCTCCTCCAAGAGGGAGAGGATAATCTTTATACACGGTGGAGGCGACCTTGTATCAAGCTACTCCAGGAAGCTCGGGATAGAGCCCAGGATCGTTGTCCACCCTGGGGGGTTTAGGAGTAGATATACCAGCTTGGAGGAGCTGGAGGTCTACGTCATGGTCATGGCTGGCCTATTGAATAAAAGAATAGTATCCAGGCTCCAGTCAATGAATGTGAAAGCCCTAGGGGTCACGGGGGCAGACCTAGGCATCGTGAAGGGGGAGAGGAAGAAGAGGATAGTCATACTGAATGAGAGGGGCAGGCCCCAGGCAATCCCGGGAGGCTACACGGGCAGGATAACCCATGTAGACGCTGAGACGGTAAAGGATCTACTCGGTATCGCGGAGGTCCTCATAGTATCCCCCCTAATACTTGGCAGTGAGGGAGAGATGCTAAACGTGGACGGCGACCAGGCCGCGATGGCGGTCTCGAAGGCAGTCAAGCCGAGAGCCCTAGTAATGCTCAGCGACGTGGAGGGCGTGATACATGAGGGGAGAGTGATAGAGAAACTCACTCCACAGGAAGCCAGAGAACTCTCCAAGAAGGTCGGTAAGGGGATGAATAGGAAGCTACTAATGGCGGCGGAAGCGGTTGAGGGGGGCGTGGGGAGGGTCATAATAGCGGATGGAAGGGTCGAGGAGCCCATAACAAGAGCCCTCCAGGGGAGGGGGACGACGGTATCACCGCGCTAGGCGTCCATAGGATTGATTATTAGCAGGCACATCCACATGGATCCTATGAGGTGTAATGTAATGGCAAGGATAGGGATCCTTCAGGCCCCGGCCTCAAGCGGGAAGGAGCAGGCTAGAAAGGCTGTGGTAGAGGTCCTCACGAAGTCTAGGGTAGAGGCTGATATCATAGTGATGCCGGAGTATCTAATGATGGATCCAACAGGCTTGGGGCCAAAGGAGCTAGCCAGTATAGCGGAGCCCCTAGACGGGCCATGGGTAAGATGGATTGAGGGGTTATCCCGTGAGTATGGGGCATGTATAGTGGCGTCGATGTTCGAGAGAGGGGATGGGAAGCCGTATAACACTGTTATAGTTGCAAGGGATGGCGAGCTGGTATACTCCTATAGGAAGACCCACCTGTTTGACGCTTTAGGCTATAAGGAGAGTACAGTCTTCAATAGGGGAGAAGAGCCCCCTGGGACCGTGGATTGCGGCATGAAGATAGGCACCATAGTATGCTTCGAGATCAGGTTCCCAGAGCTCACAAGAAGGCTGGTATTGGAGGGTGCCGAGGTCATCGTGGTTCCAGCGGCATGGTATAGGGGTGACGGTAAGGAGGAGGCGTTACGCTTCCTAGCCCAGGCCAGGGCCCACGAGAACACTGTGTATGTCACAGTCTCAGCATTATACGGGGATAGATTCACGGGGAGGAGCATGCTCATAAACCCCATGGGCATAGTTGTACAGGACCTAGGCCACGGCGTTAGGTATGTAGAGGCCGACGTGGATAGGGGCGAGATAAGCGAGGCAAGGCACCGGCTACCCCTACTAAGGCTTAGGAGGAGGGAGCTATACACAATATAATATGTGTATGTATAGATAATAATAACATCCACTTAATAATCATGCGTATAAAGCGATACTCCGGGAACGTCTTGGGTGTAGGCTATTGGGCAGAGCGTCTAGGAGCCTCGGGCCAGTGACGCTAGAGGCAGTATCAGACCCTAGGGATGCAGATCGTGGAGTATTAAGGATCCTACTAAGGATCAAGGGTGACGCGACCGTCAGGAACAGGGTTAAGGCAGTGTTCGCCATAGACGTAAGCCCCTCAATGGACGGGGATAGGATATTCTTCGCGAAATATAGTGTGATAAAGGCTATAGAATCGCTTGAACCGGGGGACGGCGTGGCAATTGTACCATTCTGCAGGACAGCGTGGATAGCGTATAAGGATGCAAGCATAGATAAGGCCTCCACGCGAAAGGCGGTAAAGACGGTTGCATCCCTCAAGACATGCTACGGCACAAACATAGAGGCGGGACTAGCAACAGCATCCAGGGCGCTGAGGGAGCTGGGAGAGGGGGCGGGAGCCCTAATACTGGTCACAGACGGAGAACCAAACACTGGTTCAAGGGATCCGGAGAAGCTGGCTAGACTAGTCGACAAGGGTGTTGCATTCATAGCCGTAGGGGTTGGTAGCGAGTACAACGAGGAGCTGCTGGCTAGCATAGCAGAGAGGTCCTCAGGCCGCATGACCCATGTATCGGAGCCCGAGGACCTCGATAAGCCTATACTAGAGGAGGTAACGAGGGCTGCAAGACTCGTTGCATCCAGGCTGAGGATAATCATAACACCCCCCGAGGATGCAAGCCTAAGGGTACTCGGGTGGACCGCTAATACTACTGGCAATGGCGTGGAGCTGGAACTGGGCAGCCTATCCTCGGGCGAGGTCCTCGACATAGGGCTGGTGCTGGAGAGCAGTAGTATGAGTGGTGCCCTGGGATTCGAGGTCACATACACCAGCCCTAACGGAACCAGTGAGAGGAGTATACTAAGTATACCGTTAAGAGAGCTCATGGGCCCTGAGGAGGCCGAGTATGCAGGCTACAGGATCTCACTCCTAGAGGCTCTGGAGGGGGTTAAGGAGGCCATAAGGGGGAGGGACTATAGGAGGGCTTATGAGATGATAAGGCAGGCTGCAGAAGCAACCCTAAGCCTGGGAGACGAGGGGCTGTATGAGGAGACTATAGATATAGCAGAGCTGATAAGAAGGGGGGAGGCTAGGGAGGCGTCAAAGAAGATATACTCTACAATGTTCAAGGCTAGGAGGGAGAGGCATGACGAGGCTTAGGCTAGAGATTGTAAGGAGCCCCGTAGAGCCCCCATGGAGAGAGGTGGTCCTCGAACCCCCAGGGGAATACATTATAGGAAGGGACCCCAGAACCCATGTACCGGTACTAGACCGCTATGCCTCACGTAGACATGCCAGGATATACTATAAGAATGGTAAATGGTACATCGAGGACCTCGGAAGCCGCAACGGAACACTCCTCGGAGACAAGGACATAAGGGGTATGGGCCCCGTTGAGCTACCCGGAGAGGCAGAACTAGTTATAGGGGTTACAGTCATAAAGGTAAAAGCGGTAGAATAACGCACCCCACCCGGACCCGGTGGGGCCAAGGCTCGAAGGGGCATAGGTGATGCATGCATCACCGAGGATAGAGGAGCTAAGCGCGATACTAGAGGACCCAATCAAGAAGGCACAGCTAGTCCTAGCATCCCACCTACACGATGCCAGTAGGGGTGAGTGCAGGATTGACCTTGGTGGGGGTGCATGGTACCTAAAGCTAGAGCACGGGGATTCAAGGCTTGAGCTCGTCATCGTTGATATGATCGTGGTCGCGGCCTCAGGATACGCTGGGGGTGAGAGGCTCACGGGATCCCGGGTTCTGGATGTTCTCAAGACAATGAAGGGCCCATGTATAGTCGAGCTGTACAGGATCGATATTGACAAGCTGGAGTATGGAGGTGAATTGAGGGAGGCCGCATCACTCAAGGAACCGCCATACTACTGGGTCGGCGCCTCACTATACAATTATAAGGTCCACAGCGTGGTTGCCGAGGGCTCATTCAGCTACATCCTCAAGGCTGACGGCGCGACTGGCACGGTAGCCCTTAAGGTCCTCAAGAGGGATTCTGTAGGGAGGAAGAGGATATTCAAGTTCATAGCGGAGAATAGCGTTCAGGCATGGCTCTCCATGGTAGATGAAGATACAGTATCGAAGGCGGCCAGCATCAAGGGTGCCAGGAGCCTGGTTGAACATATACTAGACGCTAGCTCGAACATAGTCAGGGTCATGGAGATACACGCGCCACTAACGGCTTATGACGAAGATACATATAGGAGGATGCCTCCAGCCGCGGTGCTAGAGCTCATGGAGGGAGACGCTTCAAGGCTGGGACCGGGAGAGGACCTTGCAGCCATAGCATATAACGTGTTGAGGGCGCTAGCCCTTGCACACATGCTCGGCGTGGGGCACTTTGACATGAAGCCCAGCAATATACTGTATAGGATAACTGGCTCCGGAAGGATATACAAGCTCACAGACTTCTCGGGATACATAAATACCGGTTCGGGGATGCTCGTGGAGAATGTAACTCCAAGCTACACGGACCCGCTACTAATAGCGTCGAGGGGTAGGGGGGTAGGTCTGGACAGCGACGTCTTCAACTACATGTCACTAGTGTACAGGTTGGCAACAGGTAGTCCCCCATACTGTGTATTGGCTGTAAACAATGTGATGCTTTCAAAGCTAACAGGCTCAAAGCCGGTACTCCCAAAGCCTCCAGACTATGCCAGAAGCCTCTATGAGAAGCTATTGAAAGCCTCAAGGAGTAGCGGGGCGGCTAGCCTGCTAAGAGAGGTAGTAACACTATATGAGGAGTGTATACTGGACGAGGTTAAGGGGAGCGGGATCCAGGAGGTCCTCGGCGGGGAGTGGGGTGAGGCAGCGTCAAGGAGCCTAACACTAGACAAGTCCCTAAGGTTCAGAGACGCCGTAGACCTTGCACTAAAACTCAAGGACTGGATGGATGAATTTAAGAGGACCTAGCACGACCCACATGCAGGGGCCTCCCATGCAGGGCACGCCGGACCTTAAGAGGCTAGTCGCCAAGACCCTACTGGTTACTCCTAGTGGTGCACTAAGCCCGGGCCCCCTATCGGCGGTTGCAGTCGGGGTAGGCCTCGGCCTGGGACCTCTAGGAGGCTTTATGGTAGCCCTTGGCCATATGGTCGCCGAGCTACCATACGTCTACGGGCTGGTAAGGTTTATCGACAGGATGATTGTATGGGTTGATAGGTGGAGGAGGCCGCTACTACTACTGGTATCAGCATTCCTAGTATACTTTGGAGCGTCACTCATCGGGGAGTCCGTAGAGGTGTATAGGGGGTATACCTCTAGTGTTTCAGAATCGATACTCTCAATGTATGAAGCCCTCCTAGCCGGGATAGCCCTGACAATATTCAACCCATACTTCCTGGCATGGTGGGCAACCGTTGGATACCCGCTGGTAGAGGATTCCGCAAGGCTGGGGAGCCGGGGATTCATAGTAATGTATGTAAGCCACGTCTGGATGGATTATGCCTGGCTAATACTACTAGCATGGGGTGGAGGTGTCGCAAGGATCCTGGGTGCGAAGCCCTATGCAGCCCTACTAGGACTCCTAGGATTCGTCCTGCTAGCATTCGCCGTGAAGCTATTAAGAGATGCATTCCAACAGACATCCAAGTAAAATACCCGGGAGGGTAACCACTAGATCCCTAGGCTAAAGGAGATGATCGACCCTGGCTTGATAGCATTCGGCATAGGATACCTAGGGCTAGCAGTCACCGTTGCCAGGGGCAGAGGCCCTGTAGCAGCCATCGGGGTAATGATAATAGCATACACGCTCTACACACTAGCCATTCCAGGGTTACACGCGTTCATAAGCAGCCTAGAGAACCTCACATTATGGATAAACATACGCGTATTCATATACATATTCCTAAGCCTATTCCTGGCAGGAGTCCTGAAGGAGACAGGATACCTAGACCTCATGGTCAAGGGAGCATCATCGGCTGGGTGCAGGTTCAGCTACACCTCAGTCCCAGCCCTCATAGGGCTACTACCCATGCCCGGCGGAGCCCTAGTGTCGGCCATTGCAATGCGGAAGAAATACCTAGAAGAGTCCAAGATGCCCCCTGAATGGGCTTCATACCTAAACTACTGGTTCAGGCACATATGGATACCTTCATGGCCCCTATTCCAGAGCGTGGTAATAACGGCTGCAGTACTAGCCATAACACCGGTAGGGGTTGTATCGGTAACATGGCCAGCGACACCTGCGGCAGTGGCGGCGGGCCTGGCCATAGGATACCCTGCACTATCAAGGTATAGGTGTGGTATGGAGCCTGACGGGTCTAGGTCGCTCCTCCTAAAGGCTTCATGGCCATTCATACTACTAGCGGCACTAATAATATCGGGCGTAGCCAGCCTCCTTGAGGCACTGACCCTCACCCTCACAGCCACAATAATCATATTGAGGCCAGGCACCACCCAGCTTAAGAACGCTTTGCTACTAGCGGCAAGGCCCAGGATACACGCTATACTATTCGAGGCCTTACTATTAAAGGAGCTCCTCCTAAACACGGGCACCCCCCAAGCACTGTATGAGGCAGCCGCATCCACAGGGCTGCCACCACTATTCATAGCATTCATTGTACCCTTCATACTTGGCCTAGCAGCGGGGGGAGAGAACTTCTTCGCCGCAACCGCAATGCCCCTACTCAAAGCCTACATAATAACTGGAGGCACGATAGACCCCGGGATGCTTCTAATAGCCTACACCGGAGGCAGTATGGGGGTGATGGCGTCCCCAGTACACCTATGCTACGCGCTGACCGTGGACTATTACAAGGCTAGGCCGGGGAGGGTGATGCTACTAAGCCTCGCGTCAGTGGTACTCACAAGCTTCCTGGTACTGCTGGCATATTTCACTTTGCTAGCTTAACCCTAGAACCAATAGCCTGCCCGGGTATATTCCTGTGGAACCTGACTATTACTGAGTGCTTTCCATGCATCCTAAGGACCCTCCCCCTATACCTGTTGCCGCCAACCTCTAGATAGGCGACTCCCCCCACAAAGCTACCAGGCCTCCCATCTACAACCCTGACAATCACATACCCGGGATACTGCACAGCACCACTCCTAGCATAGCCCTCTATGACCCCCACACCCTCAACCATCATAACCACACCCAGTGAGAGGATCCATTGTGGAACCCGCCATATAAAAATTCCTCCTCAAATACGGCCTGTCACAGTGCATAGCATATTTAAACAGGCCAGATATAACCTACTTCTAATGCCATGGCGTGCTATGGGGGGTCAGCATGGCTGGAGGCCTTAAGGGCCTCGCTGCACTCATGGTCCTGGCATTAGTTGTCTCGATCCCACCCCTTCTAGGCGTAGCAGTGCACAGTGAAACCTATAGCGTGCCACCCCTATACACGCTCTATTGGGTCTTCGAGCCTGAGAAGGGGTTCATAACAGACTATGCCTGGAGCCCAGGCGGGGATAAGATGGCATTACTAGTCAAGAACATAAAGAGAGACCTGTTCGAGAAGATACTGGTGCTAGACCCCGACGGGAGACTCATATGGGAATCGGATAAGCTAAATGGCATATCAACCCTGGGAGTCTACTGGAGCCCCGACGGGGGGATGATAGCAACCAACTTCCTGAAAGGCGGTTTATTCGGGCCTGAGGAGCTACTTATCATAAACGTCGAGGATGGGAGTATAGTAGAGTCTAAAATAGAAGATATAAACGACATATCATGGAGCCCCTCTAGAAACCTAATTGCACTGGCAACAAACAACGGAGTATTGTTAGTCGACTCGTCGGGAAACACGGTCTGGAGGGCTAAGACGGGTTCCGCAAGCAAGGTGGTATGGAGCCATAAAGGTACCATGATAGCTGTAGCGTCAGCGGTTGGAGGCAAGGTAACAGTGCTAAATGACGAGGGCGATATCCTATGGAGTAAGAAGGTCTCAAAGACGCTCATAAGAGAGCTGGCATGGGACCCGCGGGACGAGTATCTAGCGGTCTGGGTTGAAGAGGAAGGCCTACACATATTCGACAAAGAAGGAAACCTTATATGGAGCGTAGAAGAGCCATTCTTCGACTTCCAATGGTCACCCAACTCCCAGGAACTAGCCGTGGCAGGCGTAAACCTAACACTATATGACGTATCGGGAAAGAAGCTCTGGAGCACGAGCTGGGCTAAAGGAGTCATAAGCATAATACCAAAATATACAATCGACTGGAACCCGGCCAAAAACCAGATAATAGCCTATATACAAGACACACTATACATAATCAATTCAAAGAACGGCGAGGTAGTTTGGGGCGATAAACTCGCAGAAACCAATGTGAAAAAGATCAGTTGGAGCCCTAGGGGTGACAGGCTGGCACTGCTAGCAGGGGGGAAGCATGGTAGGATACTTGTATTCGGGCCAGCAAAAGAATACGGTACAATGGAGATACAAGGATGCAGCACCACGTGCAGCGTCACAGTGAGCGATGGCAGGATAACCAAAACCTACCATGGGGCCAAGAGCGGGGTAGTTAAGCTATATGCGGCACCAGGAAACTATACACTCACATTCAAAATAACACTCCTACCGGAGGGAGTCTTCATAGGAGACCCA
>JALWGG010000012.1 GCA_027013765.1 Acidilobaceae archaeon | reverse complement strand
ATTTAGAGTTGAGATAGAAGTGTAAATCATTAAAAGAGAATAACTCGAGTGGCGGGCCCGCCGGGATTTGAACCCGGGACCTCCGGCTCCGAAGACCCGAGACTTATAAACAAAGTTTCCAACGAAAACCATGAACTGGAAACAAGCTCCAAGGATGATAATCACAAGAGGTTTCGGTTATGATAATATGGAAACCCCTCTGCAGGAAAAGGCTAATTGGCTCGTTACCTATAGGATTAGACCGGGTGCGAGAGGATTGTCCAAGGTCATTAGAGTAAGATTTAGGGGTGGCGTGCTGGTGCCTGAGGAGCCGCTTGACATGGAGGAGAACAAAGAGCTTCTTGTTAAGATAATCGATGTTGAAGAGAGGAAAAGAATATTAGAAAAGTATCGAGGAGCTTTGGGTCGTGTAGACCCGAGGCTCCTAGAGGAGGCGATAGAGGAGGCCGAGCACCTTTGATATACGTCGACTCTAACGCTCTGGTCTACCTTCTCCACGATGTAAAGCCAAAGTCGGACGTGGTTGTTGATGTCTTATCTAGCATAGACGAAATCTATACTAGTCTTAGAACAATAGAGGAGACCTCGTATATTCTTGTAAGGGTATATCTTAGCAAGCACTACGGAGCCAGAGGCATATACCAGGTAAAAGAACTAGTAAGAAAACATGGTTTAGAGTATGTCAAGGACGAACTAGTTACTCTACGTCGTTTGCTATCTGATTATAATATTATAACATTACAAGATAAGGCTACTATAGAGGAGATACATGAGACGATGATTAAATATCGCTTGCTTCCGGGCGACGCTATTATAGCCTTAACCTGCAAGCATCACGGCATAGATACTATCCTTACCTTTGACGAGGACTTCAAGAGAATACCTTGGCTAAAGGTCATACCCTAGAAGCCCTTTCGGGTCAAGTGGGCTTGATACCATAGGCGTGCGATAATACATTATGATTATCAGGACTGAGCGGGTCCCAGTAGCGTTTTGCTGTTCTAGCTGCCGATACATTCTACGCCAGGGTTAATGATGGTTTAGAGGGGTTTGTGGCGGGCCCGCCGGGATTTGAACCCGGGACCTCCGGCTCCGAAGGCCGGCGCCCTTGTCCTGGCTAGGCCACGGGCCCCTATATTGGCTTTATCTGTGGGCCATGCTTTAATATCCCCTATGGTAGCCTTTGCTTCCTTCTATTGGGGTGTGGATGTGTGCCAGTCGAGGTCAGGGACTTGGAGGAGTTCGTGAGGGTTAGTGAAAGGGCTGTCGAGTGCAGGGTTAAGAAGAGCCGGGGTGTGGTGAAGGTTAAGGCTAGGACTAGGAGGTACCTGTATACCTACAAGACTAGTGAGGATAAGCTCGACGAGGTCCTCTCCAAGGTGAAGTGTGGTAAGATAGTTGATGTAGATAAGGGTGAGGTCATCAAGGGAGGCTAGTACTATTGGAGGAGGCTAGGAGGAGGCTCGTGAACCTGCTTAGGGAGCTTGGGTATATCAGGAGTAGGAGGGTTGAAGAGGCCCTACTCAAGGTCCCCAGAGAAGAGTTCGTGCCCCCAGAGTATAGGGGGCTCGCCTATGAGGACCGGCCCCTACCAATAGGGTATGGACAGACGATCAGTGCCCCCAGTATTGTAGCGTATATGACAGAGCTCCTAGACCCAGGGCCCGGTATGAAGGTGCTTGAAGTAGGAACCGGGTCCGGGTACCAGGCCGCTGTGCTTGCAGAACTCGTCGGGGAGGAGGGCCACGTGTGGAGTATTGAGAGGATCCCTGAACTGGCTGAGTGGGCCCGAGGCAACCTTGAGAGAACCGGTTACGGGGACAGGGTCACCGTCATAGTGGGGGATGGGAGCCTAGGCTATCCAGAGGCCGCGCCATACCATAGGATCATAGTC
>JALWGG010000011.1 GCA_027013765.1 Acidilobaceae archaeon | reverse complement strand
GAGTCAGAAGCGTCTGGTTATGGTATTTAGATATAGTGTTTCCTGATACCATTGTTGGACTAGTGCTTATAGGTATATCCTCGCTCTATATATGCCGTCTGTCACTGTGATGTGTCTTTTGCCATGATATACTTTCAGCCCCCTCCTCCTTGCCTCCTCTATAACTCTTTCAATGTCACTGCACTGCAACTGTAGGTATGGTGGGTGATAATCTATCTTGAGTAGATTCCCCGCCTCGATTGCCCTCCTCGTGTGTTTGACTGGCTCGCAGAACTTAAGGAGGAAACTCATATACTCGGGTACAGCTAGCCCTGGCACTATCCTGGTCATCTTTACCCTGCCCCTCTCCCGTTTCATTCCAGTTTCAACCTCCTTAATGTCTTCTTTAACTCCCTCTCAAGACCTGCCTGCTGGACCCGCTTATAGAGGTACTCCTTATCTAGCATATGCCATGCCTGGCTAAGTATCTTCTTAACGTCATCAATATCCTTCCTCTCCCCGGACATAAGCTTTAACACTACTAAGTCCTCTAAGGATGGCAATAGTAGGTTCTCCGCCACTACATGGCTCCTATTCATAAACTCCTCGTCTAGTGTAAGAGGGGCATAATTGATATCAATGTGGATCCCGTCCTCGACAAGGAACCCCCACTTCCTCCACTGCACCTTGAAGCCTTTGGAACGCAGCTCTCTAGTTATAGCGTCACGTAGCTCCGTCGTGAATGGTTTATCTATTACAATAACCCTAGATAGTTTATCAACAACTTTATCAAGTTTAAAATAAGCAAGAGGATTACAGGGACGCTCCAGACCGCATAAGGACTGCACTACTGTTAGGCGGGCTGGGCATGCTCTGGGGATAGCCCTGCTGGGTATACCATTGCTCAGGCGGGGTAGGTAGCCCTTGAACCCTAGACTCCTCATGTTTCTAAGTGTGCTGCTGGATGCTGTGCCAACACACCTGGGCTTATGGCTTGGCCTGGGGGAGAATGGACCCTTAGCCTCTAGGCTCATGCCCAGCCTAGGAGTCTTGTACTGGCTGCTAGAACTCGGTGTACTACTCATAATGTATTATATAAGATACACAGGGCTGTTGGGGAGCCGGGCAGCACTTGCTACTGTCGTCGGGCCCTGGGCTGCGGGGTGGAGCAACCTGTGCGTCGTGCTGAGGCATGCGGGGGTGCTTGTTGTTGGCGTGTAGGGCCAGACTGTGTTATGTGAACGCCAACCTGCTCGTCGCACTAGATAGGCGGGATCCTAGGGCGCTACGGTTCGCGGGGGAGAATGCTGGCTGCCTCTACACTGTTGCCAACGTTATCGAGGACGAGGTCCCCAGGGCCAGGCAGGTGGCGGGTAGACACGGGATCCAGGTGAGGACGGCCCCCAGGAGCGTCATCCAGGCCTTCGCGCAGGCAGCGGCGAGGCTCCAGGCGGCCCTGGCCAGGAAGTACACCCTCACGGCCAACGACCTCAAGGATATAGACCACATAGCCATGGCTGTAGCCACCGGGGCCCAGTACTTCGTGACGAGCGAGCCCAAGCTGTGCAGGTGGATAGCGGAGTATAGGGATATAACCGGGAGCCTACAATGCATAGACTGGAGAGGGGGCTCCTGCAATGGTGACACAGGAAGAGATAAGGCAGGCGAGGCTAGAAGCCATGAGGCGGAGCGGCGCCCTAGACGTGCAGCAAGCCAGAGCAGAAGCCCTAAGGGCGGGGGCGCCAAGCGAAAGGGTAGCAAAGGTGATAGCAGACTACTACACGGGCAAGCTAAGCCCAAGACAGGCGGCGAGAATACTAAGAAGCCTGGCAGGAAGCGGAAACGGGAGATAGCCAGGCCCGGGCCTAAGCTTGAGAGGCGGGGGGAGGGGGGATGACGTGGTGGACCCCCAGCAGGC
>JALWGG010000010.1 GCA_027013765.1 Acidilobaceae archaeon | reverse complement strand
TCAATAGCCTCTCTATACTTGAGAGGCTGCGCCTCCCTATAACTATCACGTCATGGTTCTGGTGTAGCTCCTCCAGGAGGACCTCGGCAGGGTCCCCCTGGTAGGCTGAGTGTGTAACCGTGACCCCATACTCCCTTGACAACTCCTCTGATACCTCCTGGAGCTTCTTCCTAGCAGCCTCCAGTAGGGGTGTGGTGTCGAGGACCTCCGGGGTCATGAGCTCCCCCAGGATCACTGTTGAAGGCGGGACTACTGTGACAAGGTGCACGCTAGCCCCCAGGGTCCTAGCCAGCTCGCAGGCCCTCCTAGCAACCTTGAGGGATTGGGGTGACCCGTCAAATCCTACAAGTATACTCTTATACACCTCCACCACCAAACCCGATATAATCGTTGGGGTGGAAGTTATAATATAGTGCCCCTATGAGCGGTGCCACGGCTTTGAGGGGTGATAGAGGCTCGTGAACGCGAGGGGCATAGGGATGATGTGGTTGAGGTAGTCCGAGGAGTGAGGACGTTATCCCCGCCTGACCATGTAGTAGGGTGTATAGAGTTGGAGTGCATCGGCTACCTGGTGGCCCAGGTGTATGTGCCTCAAGAGTATAGCATGCCTAGGGCTCTAAGGGAGCTTGAGGAGCTGGGGAGGATCCTCAGCGTTAACGAGGAGCTCAGGAGGATAGCGGCCAGTATAAGTATTAAGAAGGCTAGGCCCCTAGCAAGGCTGTGTGAGAGAATGCAGTTGTGCATGGCTGAGGTGAAGTATAGCTGCCGGGGGAGCCTGAAGCCAGGGGGCCTGAGGGGGTTCAAGAGGCAGGGCAGGGTATGGTATGGAGTTATAAAGGGCAGGGTAGTGGAGGTCGAGGTCCTCAGGGGCAGGTTCAAGGTCAAGATCGGGGCCAGGACAAGGGCTTCAACCATAAACCCCCCAGTCCCACCCTCACTATTCACAATGGACATAAGGGAGGCTATGGAGGCTATAGAGGACTCTAAAGCGGTCCTTGAGGGTGTGAGGGAGGTCATGATTGGTTGAGGGGGTATCATCAGTATTCATAGTAAGGATGATCACAGGGCTGCTGGGAGGCATACTGATAGGGCTGGAGAGGGAGAGGGCCCATATAGCCAGGAGGAGGGAGAGGCAAGGATCGATCCCCGGGATGAGGACCTTCGGCCTGATCTCCCTCTACGGGGCTCTATCCTCATACATAGCGTCAGAGACCCTGGAGGGCCACCAAGCGTTGTTCCTGACGGTTTCGGTGGTGCCAATACTGTCATTCATCCTACTATACGCCTACACTAGGATGATGAGGCAGAGGGTTACTGGGATAACGACTTATGTTGTGATGCTAAACACATTCCTAGTAGGGGCGCTAGCCGGGCTTGGGTTGATCCTTGAGTCGGCCTCCATATCGGTCCTGGTTACACTAATACTAGCTATGAAGACCCCTGCAGAGAGGATTGCGGCATCACTGAACTATAGGGAGCTGATAGCGATCCTTGAGGTGGCCGCTCTATTCCTTATAATAGGCCCCATAGTCTCCATAGCGTCACCGATGCTCGGCTTCATAGACCTTATGAAGGCCTACCTATTCTTCACAATGGTGCTAGCCCTATCCCTCACAAGCTATATAGCAGCAAGGATCTGGGGCGCCAGGGGGCTTGTATACACCGCCATACTTGGCAGCATTGTTAATAGCGAGGCAATGATCAGCGCGATCACACGCTCAATAGCGTCAACCAGCAGCCCGGCAAGGATCCTCAGGACGCTGGTACTAATAGTCATAGGGGTGATGCAGGCAAGGGCCTCGATACTGGTGCTGGCGGCCCTATACATATTCGGGGGGCCAGGGGCTATACACTCAATACCCCTACTACTACCAGTATTCACGGTATCACTACTCATAGTATAC
>JALWGG010000009.1 GCA_027013765.1 Acidilobaceae archaeon | reverse complement strand
CCATAGTACTATGTTTACAGGGCTTGCCGTATCACCCATACACACGTAGGGCTCCTCTCCCTCCTTGGCTGGGAATTGGACTGCTACTGCATCGCTGAACTGGTTGAGTTGTGTCGGGTCCTCTACATCCTTAGACTGGTCATCCCACTCCATGTATATCGCGAAGTGCGTACCATTGTATGCTGTCGCGAATTTGAGGCTCCTAGCCTTGACGTCTATGCTTGTCGGGTATGTTGAGAGTTGTGCCACTAAGGGAACCTGGGTTTTCTCTGCCTGGGCCCACAACTGGCTGCCTGGGTCTAGGGGGATCTGGCCGTTTACGTATGGGACGTTGATCACGTTTACCTGTGACGTTGCCATTATCACGCCTGCACCTGTGAAGGCTATAGCGAGTGCCAGGGCGGCTGTTACCGCCAGCACCCATTTCTTATCCATAGCCATCACCTCCCCCTCTTCTTGGGGAGCCTCATCCTGAGCTCTACCTTCCTTGTTGGTATGTTCCACCTGTCCCTGCCTAGGGCTAGCCACTTGTACATGAGGTCCGCGTCTGCCAGGCTTAATCCGTGTTCTTGTAGGACGCTTGACGCCTCAGTCTTTGTCATTCCCTCTACGTTGACTAGCCTGAAGAACTCTCTTATTGCTACAAGCCTTTTCAGGGCCTTCCTTACCTCATACTCGTTGCCTGCTGAGAATAGGCTTGCTAGGTACTTTATGGGGATCCTTAGCTCGTCTATCGTTGGTATGATCTTTTCATAGGTTGCAGTGTACTTGCCCCTTCTGTCGAGGGCAGTTATGACTGGGTTTAGCGGTGGCACGTAGAAGACCATTGGTAGTGTCCTGAATTCTGGGTGGAGTGGTAGTGCTATCTCCCACTTCTTGAACATGTAGTATACTGGGCTTTCCTGTGCTGCCTTGATGAAGTTCTCTGGCACTCCATCCTGCTTTGCCCTCCTGATCACTTCGGGGTCGAAGGGGTCTAGTATTATGTCTCTCTGTGCCTGGACTAGCTGGTCTTCGGGGGCGCTGGCCGCTTCCTGGACCCTCTCCTCGTCATATAGTACAACGCCCATATACCTTACCTTGCCCACACATGACACGGTACACACGGTCGCCTGGCCAGTCTCCAGCCTTGGGTAGCAGAGGATACACTTCTCGCTCTTCCCAGTCTTCCAGTTGTAGTAGACCTTCTTGTAGGGGCACGCTGTTACACAGTACCTGTAACCCCTACACCTCGACTGGTCTATTAGTACTACTCCGTCCTCCTCCCTCTTGTATATGGACTTCCTGGGACACGCGTAGAGACATGAGGGGTTTAGGCAGTGGTTGCATATCCTTGGAAGGTAGAACATGAATACGTCTTTAAAGTTCAGGTATACCTCCTTCTCCAGCCTCCTCCAGTTGGGGTCCATACCTGCATATATGTTCGCGCCTGCAAGGTCATCATCCCAGTTGGGGCCCCACTTTATATCCATGTCCTCGCCCGTATACATGTTTATTGGGTTTGCTGATGGCTGCTGGTCCTTGACCTCCTCGGATAATAGCTCCTCATACTTGTAGTCGAAGGGCTGGTAATAGTCTTTTATGTTTGGCGGATCCCTCTTTCCGGTAACCTCCATCCTCAGCTTCAGCTTACCGTTCTCAAGGACCCAGCCCCCACTATACTTCTCCTGGTCCTCCCACTTCTTCGGATATCCCAGGCCGGGCCTAGTCTCTACGTTGTTCCACCACGCGTATTCCTGGCCCTCCCTGTTGGTCCACACGTGCTTACATGTTATGCTGCACGTGTGGCACCCGATACACTTATCGAGGACCATTACCATAGAGATCTGGGCCCTGACCATCCTACTTCACCTCCGACCCAAGCTTCTCATGCAAATAAACAATTGCTATTGTATCCCTGTTGACTCCCGTGGGGCCGTAGTAGTTGAAGAAGTAGCTTAGCTGTGCGTATCCTCCAACCATCTTGGTCGGCTTCAAGTCTACCTTGGTCGTGCTATTGTGTATCCCGCCCTTCTTACCAGTGAGCTTGCTGGCCTTGGCGTATACGTGCCTCTCCTGGGCGTGGTACATTATAGCCACTCCCTCCGGGATCCTCGGGCTGGTCGCGACCCTAGCAACTATGACGCCGTTATCGTTCACGACCTCTATCCAGTCGTTGTCGCTTATCCCAGCCCACTCTGCATCCTTGTCGTTGAGCCATACTACCTGTCCTCCCCTGAATAGTGTTAGCATCCTGAGGTTGTCCCAGAACTCGCTGTGTATGTTCCACTTTCCGTGCGGCGTTAGGTATCTCAGCACTAGGAACCTCTTCCCGTTAGCCTCGACCCTGTGCCTGCTTAGGGATACCTGGCCTAGCCCTAGCTTTGAGGCAGTATTCTTCAGCATTCCCAGCTTTGCAGGGTCTAGCGGGGGCTTGTATGTGGGTAGCATCTCTCCCAGCTCAAGGAACCAGTCGTGGTCTACGTAGAAGTGCTGCCTGCCGGTCAGGGTCCTCCAGGGCACTAGCTTCTCCGTGTTTATGGTGAATGGTGCATAGGTCCTCCCTGGAGCCTCTATACCGCTCCATAGCGGCGAGGTGTGGGCCCTCCTAGGCTGCCGTATAATGTCTCTCAGGGTTATCTCCTCCTGGCTCACAACGAGGTCCTGGAGGTTGACGCCTGCCTTGGCCTCTACAGAGGCGAATGCTCTCGGGCCTAGGCGCCCGTTGGCCTCTGGGCTGAGTGCTAGTATCGTCTCTGCGGCATACTGGTCCTTCTCAAGGCTTGGGCACCCGTCGGGGCACTTCTCCCAGTATACCGTCCCTAGCTTGAGCTTCAGTTCTTCATAGACGTCGCTGGTGTCATATGCTACTCCCTTTGCACCTGCCGCCTTGCCTCCTGGACCTAGTGTTATGTACATGTTGTACACGTTCTTGTAGTCCCTCTTGACGACCTTCAGGTCCCACATGGTCTTGCCTGGTATCGGGTCTGTCTCACCCTTCCTCCAGTCCTTGACCACTCCATACGGCTGTGCTATCTCCATGGGTGTATCGTGCCATAATGCACGGGCGACTATATCCTCCACTGGCTCTGGGAAGTGCTTCTCGGCTAGCTCGCTGAACTTCTTAGCTAGCTCCTTGAATATGTCCCAGTCGGTCTTCGACTCCCACAATGGGTCTACTGCTGGTGTGAATGGGTGTATGAATGTGTGCATATCCGTCATGCTTAGGTCATACTTCTCATACCATGTAGCGGCTGGCAGTACTATGTCTGAGTATAGTGGTGTGGTGGCCATCCTGAAGTCTAGAGAGACTAGTAGGTCTAGCTTGGCGGTGGGCGCTGGATCCCTCCATACAACCTCCTTAACCTTGCCCTTGGCTAGCTCCTCAGCCATTACGGATTCCATTGGGCTTCCGAGCAGGTGCTTGAGGAAGTATTCGTGGCCCTTGGAGCTTGATCCTAGTATGTTTGCCCTCCATACAAACATTACCCTGATCCAGTTCTCCTCTGCATCCGGATCCTCTATAGCAAGCTTTAGGTTGCCCTTCTTCAGCTCCTCCGCTACATACTTCACCGGGTCCATACCCTTAGCCCTGGCCTCCTTGGCTAGCTCTATCGGGTTCTTGTTGAACTGTGGGTAGAATGGTAGCCATCCAAGCCTTGCCGCGATCACGTTGCAGTCCATTGGGTGGTTGCACTTGATCCTACCGTTTATATCGGCTCCCTTAGGCGCTATATACTCCACCTTCATAGAGTCATATCTCCACTGGTCTGTGTGGACGTAGTAGAAGCTCGGGCTATTCTGATGCCTAGGAGGCTTGACCCAGTCCAGGGCGAATGCAACCTTGGCCCATCCAGCTATGGTCCTTATCTTCTCCTGGCCGACGTAGTGGGCCCATCCTCCACCGTTCCTGCCCTCGGCGCCTGTTAGCTTGACCAGTGCCAGTATACCCCTATAGTAGAGGTCGGTATGGTACCAGTGGTTTACCCCGGGTCCTAGCATGATCATTACTCTTCCCTTAGTCTTTACAGCCGTCTCCGCGAACTCTCTCGCAATCCTTATTACAAGCTCTCTTGAGACCCCCGTGTATTCCTCCTGCCACGCGGGTGTGAACGGCTTCTCATCATCATATGACGTCGGATAGTCGCCTCCGAGGCCCCTGTCAACTCCTAGATATGCTGCTAGTAGGTCGAAGACCGTTGTGACGTAGACCTCTCCATTCTTGGTCTTGACCTTCTTAACTGGGACGCCCCTCTTGGAGGTTGTTGAGTCTCCGAAGGCTGGCCCGAAGTATGGGAATGATACTAGTACTACCTCATCGCTCATCCCATGGAATGTCAGTACTGGGTCCACGCTATCCCCTGTAACAGGGTCCTCCAGCTTCAGGTTCCACTTCTTACTCCCATCCCACCTGTAGCCTATAGAGCCGTTTACCAGCCTAACCCTCCCACTCTTGGAGTCATAGACTAGCGTCTTCCACTCTGGATTCTTCTCCTCCGCATACCCTGGGTCGGCATACTCGCTCGGGTCTAGGTCTGAGAGGCGTAGGAACTTTCCTGGCCTAAGCTCCCCACCCCTCTCCTCCAGTGTGACTAGGAATGGCAGGTCTGTATACTTCTTTGCATACTCGACAAAGTACTCCACGGTCTTGTCGACATAGAACTCCTTTAATATGACGTGTGCCATGGCCAGTGCTAGAGCCCCATCACTACCAGCATTGGCCGGCACCCAGACGTCTGCAAACCTTGTATGCTCGCTGAAGTCCGGGCTCACGACTACTATCTTAGTCCCCTTATACCTGACCTCCGTGAAGAAGTGCGCGTCGGGGGTCCTGGTCAAGGGTATATTGGTGCCAAAGTTTATTATGTAGGCCGCGTTATACCAGTCAGCGCTCTCGGGGACGTCCGTCTGCTCACCCCATACCTGGGGGCTTGCTGGAGGTAGGTCTGCATACCAGTCATAGAAGCTCCCCATGGAGCCTCCTATGAGCTCTATGAACCTTGCCCCCGAAGCATAGCTTACAGGACTCATAGCCGGGATCGGGGTGAAGCCGAATATCCTGTCGGGCCCATACTTCTTTATGGTATATATTAATGCGGCGGCTATTATCTCCAGGGCCTCATCCCAGCTGGCCCTAACCCAGCCGCCCATACCCCTTGCACTCGTGTACTTACTCCTCTTCTGTGGATCAGTGACTATGCTCTCCCATGCCTTGACGGGGTCGCCATACCTAGCCTTAGCGTCCCTCCAAAGCTCTAGCAGGGGCTTCCTTATGTAGGGGTACTTAACCCTTGTAGGGGCGTAGAGGTACCAGCTGAATGAGGCCCCACGGGGGCATCCACGGGGTTCATAATTGGGTATTGTGGGGCTTATGTCGGGGTAGTCGTCAGCCTGTATCTCCCAGGCTACAATACCGTCCTTTACATAGACGAACCATGAGCAGGACCCGGTACAGTTGACGCCGTGGGTAGATCTGGCGACTTTGTCATACTGCCAGCGCTGCCTATACATGTCCTCCCAGCTTCTTAGCTCCTCCGGGTATCCGACGCGTGGATTCTCAATCTGGTGTAGGTACTTTTCCCTTGCCAGCACGCTCGTTATTGAGCCCAGCGTGGCTGCTGCTCCTGTGGCAGCCATGATCTTTAGGAAGTCTCTCCTGCTGACCCTAGTTGTTCCATTATCCCCCAAGGTACCACCTCAGAATTTACGTTGTCAATTCTATAGTAATGGGCCGGTGCTACATATATTTACACTGTTTAATATGTATAATCATAGTAAAATAAAGGATACCCACAAACTAATCACAAACATACGGCTTTACATAAGAACCTTAAAGAATTTTATATTATTTTTAGCATATAACGCCGTA
>JALWGG010000008.1 GCA_027013765.1 Acidilobaceae archaeon | reverse complement strand
ACAAGTCTGCTTATCTCCAGCACATCCTCCTCGCTAAGTCTAGACTCCTCTGTTAGCTTGTCTAAGGCCATAACTGTGAGCAGGTATTCCATGACCTCTTTTTTTACAGCTTCAACCACAGCAAACCTTAGTAGAGGCTCTTTTTCCAGCAATGCAGCAACTTCCTCAGGCACCTCAACAACTACACGGGCCATACTTACACCTCCTACTATTTTAGATATACTTTTCATAGCTTATAGTTTCTCTGTATCACTGCCTAGGATTAGAAAGAACAGACAAGGAACAACTATGTTTTTAAGTTAAGTTATTTATAAGTGGTGGGCTCGCTTGGATCCGGGGCTCCGAAGGCCGGCACTTAGATACCTTCGTCCCATAGCTCTCAATTATTCTGGGACGTTTTTGTAACTCATTTATACTCGGTGGGGTAATGCATGGGGCATGCGGTTATTGGCTGTAAGGCTTTAAGGGTTGTGATGTATTGGTAGTGGGGGTTGTGTTGTCTCGCGAGGTGGTTGTTAGGGTTAGGGTGCCTTCTCATTATGTTGGTGATGTTGAGAGGGAGGTTAGGCTTGCCTATGCCGTCGATCTATTCCTCCGGGGTGTTGTTAGTGTTAAGCGTGCAGCTGAGCTGGCCGGGACGAGCCTCTATGACTTCCTAGTAGAACTACGTAAGAGGGGGATACAAGCCTATCCCTACAACGACGAAGAACTCAAGGAGGAACTAAGAATTGAATAATAAGACAAATCACTGCCTAATACTAGATTTCTAGGCTACTAAGATTCTTTCCTTGCCAGAACTCACGTATCACCACCACCGTGTTGGCGTGAGGGATGTTTATCCTACGTTTAAGTACTTTACATCTCACTCTTAGTATGAGTTCCATCATTCATGTTATAGGTTAGCTGTTGCATATATTGAAGTGGAAGATTTTGGATGCGTTTTCGGCGAAGACCTTTTCTAGGTCTCTCCTAGTGTAGCCTGCTTCTTTTAGTGCATTAGCGACCATCTGGAGGTGGTGTTTTATCTCTAGCCCCGTGACGACTGGGTAGTCTGACCCGTAGAGTAGCCTCTCGGGGCCTAGCTTCTCTGCTGCGAGCCTTATTATGTAGCTTGGGACGGCTGAGGTGTCATAGTATATGTTGTCGTGTATCCTTGATAATTCTATGGCCTCGCTGGTGAATACCCCGGGCGCGATTGCGCTGTATCCTCCTATATGCGCTATGACTATTATTGCATCTCTATGCCTCCTCAGTAGGGGTCTTAGCCTGGAGGGGTCCCCGTATTTACAGTAGCCTGGGAGCTCCCATATCCCGGGGTCGCACCCTGCATGTATGACTACGGGTAGCCCCTTGGACTCGGCGAATTCCAGTGTTGCATCAACATTCTCATGGTCTAGGTGTTTTAGGAAGAGTGTGGATATTATCTTGAAACCCCTGAAGCCTTTATTATATAGTTCTTCAAGCCTCTTATAGAGCCCGTCCCGGCTCATGTTCAGGTCTACCGCAGCCAGTATCCTGTAGTGCTTTGTGTAGGGTTTATGCTCGCATAGTAGCCCGTAGTGGCGGGATAGCTCTATGGAGACATAGTATAGGTATTCTGGTGTGAAGTACCTGGATAGCGCTGAGGCATACCTCCTTATCACCTGCTCCGCCCTACCATACTCCATACGTATCTCATCCAGGTCGAGGCTCTCGACAACACTCTTCATCGAGGGTATACCTAGTATGACTGCCGCCTTGACGCCCCACCTGGATAGTTCATCTAGCAGGGTCCCGGGGTCCCTGCCAGGCTCTCTGGGTAGGTGTGTGTGGGAGTCGATTATACATTCTGGCAGGAGGTCCTCATTCATCCGATCCCTAGGCATAGTGTCCCTGGGGGCCTTAGTATCGGTATGCTGGTCCCCG
>JALWGG010000007.1 GCA_027013765.1 Acidilobaceae archaeon | reverse complement strand
ATAACCAGGCTACCGACGCCCTCACATGATTAATACTCAACCTAACTGGATACATCACCTATTATAGGGTTGGGATACACTCTTAACAGGTCTCTAGGATTGAGCTTCAGCAGGGTATACTCGTCTCCCCCACCTGCATATACTGTATCTAGGTTGAGGACCTTCCTGTCAATTATGACTGTTACATTTCCTGGAAGAGGTGCTGGAGGCACCCCTCCAACGGCATAGCCTGTCCTCGCGAGGACCTCTCGGGGCGGCGCTATTCTAGGGTCCCCTCCAGTTATTTTTGAAAGCTTTGCAAGGTCTACTCTATCAATCCCCCTCAGGATAACGGCATACGTCTTTTCACCGTCCACTAGTATTATGGTTTTCATTATGATATCCGGGTTGACTCCTAATAAGCTAGCCGCTTGCTTAACAGTTTTCACCTTCCCTTTGAACACGTATAGGCGCCACCCTAGCTGGTTCTCCCTGATCCACTTCTCTATACCCTCCCTACCCACTACCTCCACCCACTTCCTCATTAAATGAGTATGGAGAGCATTAATAGAGCTTGGAGCACTATTACTGCATGCATTATTGTGCACCATACGCATATGGCCTTGGCCTTGGCAACCTCCAGGTATATTAGATACGGTACAGTAATTGAAGCGGCGATCCATAACACGCTATAGATGTATAGTAATATGTTAGAGGTTAAAGCCTGAAACAGGGCATATATGAGTAGTTGTAACATGAAGAATACCGGAGCCAGCTCCGAGAGGTGTATCCTGCCAAATAGCAGTGCCTCGGGTAACATATAAACTAGCTTACACCCTCCAGGGCCCTCGTCGGCCTTGCAAACAGCTTTTTCTACTTCAACTTTATAATCGTGATATGATAGTATGCCTGCTAGTAACCCGGCGAAGTTTAATAATGCTTGTGTATATGGGTTTAGGGGATCCATTTCTACATCTTCCTATAGTTGGGATGATACTTCTTAATGGTCTCCTCCTTTATGTTGACAAGCTCATCCTCGGGCAGTGTAGATAGTATGTCCCATGCTATGTCTAGGGTCTGCTCTATACTCCTGTTCTCTCTTGGACCCTGGCTTAGGAACCTTCTCTCGAACAGGTCTGCAAACTTTAGGTATTTCCTGTCCACTTCGCTTAGACTCTCCTCACCTACTACCGCTGCTAGGCTCCTCAGCTCCACACCCCTGCTGTAGGCCGCGTATAACTGGTTGCTGACCTCTGCATGATCCTCCCTGGTCTTCCCGGGGCCTATACCCTCCTTCATGAGTCTTGAGAGGCTCATGAGAACGTTTATGGGTGGGTATATTCCCTTATTGTGTAACTCCCTACTCAGCACTATCTGCCCTTCAGTTATGTATCCTGTCAGGTCTGGTATTGGATGGGTTATATCGTCGTTTGGCATTGTTAGTATGGGCATCTGGGTTATGCTTCCCTTCTTGCCCTTAACCCTACCAGCCCTTTCATAGATGCTCGCCAAGTCACTGTAGAGGTATCCGGGGTACCCCTGCCTGCCTGGGACCTCTTCCCTAGCAGCAGAGATCTCTCTCAGGGCCTCGGCATAGTTGGTCATATCAGTTAGGATCACCAGGACGTGCATATCCCTCTCATACGCCAGGTATTCTGCTAGTGTTAATGCTGATCTAGGAGTTACTAGCCTAACCATTGCAGGCTCGTCAGCTAGGTTAACGAACATTGCAACCCTGTTGAGAGCACCGGTCTCCTCGAAGAATTTCCTGAAGAACATATAGTCGTCATACTTGATCCCTATAGCAGCGAAGACTACTGCGAACTCCTCTGCCTCCCCCCTCACTGTCGCCTGCCTTGCGATTTGCGCTGCTAGAATGTTATGGGGCATGCCAGACCCGCTGAATATGGGGAGCTTCTGGCCTCTTACAAGAGTGTTCATACCGTCGATTGCACTGACTCCGGTCTGTATGAAATCCTCCGGATAACTCCTCTCCGCCGGGTTTAAGGGGGCTCCGTTCACGTCTCTCTCATCCTCTGCAATGATCTTGGGGCCTCCATCTATTGGCTCCCCGAGGCCGTTGAATATTCTACCTAGCATATCCTCGCTTACAGGTATCTCTAGGGGCTTACCTAGAAACCTGACCTTAGTTCCAGTAGTCGTTATACCCGTGGTACCCTCGAACACCTGAACTACTGCAACTCCCCTGGCAACGTCTAATACCCTGCCCCTCCTCTTCTCGCCGCTTGGAAGCTCCACCTCCACTATCTCGTCATATGATACATTCGAAACACCCTCTACTATTAGGAGAGGACCTTTGATCTCCGTAATCCTAGAGTACTCCCTTATCCCTGCGACCCCTACACTCATACCAATCACCCCCTAGCCTAGCCTAGCTTCAAGCGCCTCTAGGGCCTTCAACACCCTGTTCCTGAGGTCCTCAATCTTCTCCAGCTCATCATTCTTTATGCTGAACTTTGCTTTAACCATTTCGACATACAGCCTCCCTAATGCGTCTCTAACCTGTGCTACAGTTGCACCAAGCTCGACTAGGTGGAGCGCCTTCTTGTGGAAGTCCAATATCATCTTAAGCAGCTTAAACTGCTTCTCCGGCGTAGAGAACGCGTCTATGGGGTCAAACGCGTTCTGCTTTAGGAATCCATCCTTCAATAACCTAGCGGTATCTAGGATTAGCTTATCTTTCTCGTCGAGGCTCTCGGTACCGACCAGCCTGACGATCTCTTGTAGCTCCTCCTCTCTTAATAGGATCTCCATCGCCTCATCCCTATACTCCTTCCACCTTGTATCCACATTCTTATGCCACCACTCTGCGACCAGGTCTGTATATGCGCTATAGCTTAGCAGCCAGTTTATGGCCGGATAGTGCCTACTGTATGCCAGCTTCGTGTCAAGGGCCCAGAATACCCTGATGAACCTCTTTGTATGGCTTGTCACGGGCTCTGTAAAGTCCCCTCCCGGCGGGCTGACTGCGCCTACGATCGTCACGCTCCCACTCCTCTCGGGTGAACCGAGGGCCGTTACCCTGCCAGCCCTCTCATAGAACTCTGCCAGCCTGCTGGCAAGATAGCTTGGATAGCCCTCCTCTGCAGGCATCTCCTCAAGCCTGCCCGCTATCTCTCTTAGCGCCTCTGCCCATCTACTGGTCGAGTCTGCAACAAGTAGGACATCATACCCCATATCCCTATAGTACTCCGCCAGTGTGACGCCAACATATATACTGGCCTCCCTGGCGGCCACTGGCATGTTGCTTGTATTTGCGATTAGTATGGTCCTCTCCATTAATGGCTTGCCAGACCACGGATCCTTATACTCGGGGAACCTCTCCAGGACCTCGGTCATCTCATTACCTCTCTCGCCACACCCTATGTACACGACGACCCTGGCAGAGCTCCACTGTGCCAGGCTGTGTAGCGTAACAGTCTTGCCTGTACCAAAACCCCCTGGCACAGCTCCTGTACCACCCTTAGCCATGGGGAATAGCGTGTCTATGATCCTAGTCCCTGTTATCAAGGGCTCTGTCGGGTCTAGCTTCGCCTTTACAGGTCTAGGTATCCTAACTGGCCACCTCTGGATCATTCTCAGGTCGACTGTTCTGCCATCAACCCTAACTTGTGCTATTATATCTTCTACAGTGTAATCACCCTCCGTTGCCAGCCACACTAGCTCTCCCTTGAGGCCTGGAGGCACCATTACCTTGTGCGTTATCAGGCTGGTTTCCTCAACCTCGCCTATTACATCTCCACCCTCAACCTTGTCACCTATCCTAGCCACTGGCTTGAAGGGCCACTTCCTGTCTCTGGGTATAGGTGGGACCTGTACTCCCCTCTCTATGAACATTCTCCTGTGGGGCATCTCTCTAGCTATAGTCTCTGCTATGAGTGGGAGGGGCCTCTGGACTCCATCATATATGGTCCCTAGAAGGCCCGGGCCTAGCTCAACACTTAATGGAGCCCCAGTACCCTCAACTATCTCTCCCGGCTTAAGGCCTGTAGTCGATTCATACACCTGGATATAAGCCTTGTCTCCCCGGATTCTAGTTATTTCACCTATAAGCTTGTCCTCTCCAACCCGAACCATCTCGAACATCTGCGCTCCTTGCATATTCTCCGCTATGATCAGTGGCCCGGAGATCCGGACTATCCTACCCTTGACTGGCAAACTCATACCACCCGGCTAGTCCGCGATATCCATGTCTACATACAACTTTAAATTGATACGTTATTCCCCAAATAATACTCTTGAGGCTATTGATCTTATCCGTGACTCGCCGAGCTTAACCATGAGGTCTAGGCTATAGTCCAGCCTCAGAGACCCGTCCTCGGACTCGGCAACCACGCCACCCATGATATCTATAGGGTCGCTTGAAACAATTAGGTTACCAAGGTTCATTTCCTTCACGAGTGACTTCACACGTTCTATATCGTCTCTAGAAGTCTTCAGGATCATCTTACCATTTACACTATCTGCCTCCTTAGCAATAGTACCGATAACCCTCTTTAAATACCTCTCATACCATTCCTCGCCTTTACCAGCAACAAGTTCCTCCATGGCCTTGTTAATAACCTCGTCTATAAACCTACTTTTGGTACCGGCTACTTTATTCTTGAGTTCTAGGTCTAGGGATGATCTTTTACTGCTGAGCCTCTCCATCATCCTCTGATACTCAAGGTCTATACGCTTTAACGCGTCCCTCAATGCCTTTTCATAGGCGTCCTCCAATAGCTTTTCTGCAGCCTTATATGCTTCGTCTATTACTGGAGTAACATTACTATATTCCCTATCTACTATCTCTTTAGCAAGCTTTTTAGGGTCCCCAACCAAGTTCATGCTACCACACCCTCGCGCTACCCGAGTCCTAACGCCTTGGCTAATAACTTATCAACATTTATCGGCTCTGCCCTAGCCCATTTTGTCGGTAACACTAGTACAGGCTTCTCGACATCCTTTATCATCCTCCTAAACTCATCCTCATCTCCAATTATATGCTTCAACACTATGATCAGGCCAACGTCTGCTCTATTATTGAGCTCTAGTACCCTCCTAATAGCGTCAGTCTGAGTGTAGGCCTCTACAACAGTTAGCCCCGAAGACCTGAATAGCGGTATATTATACTTATCACCAACCACAGCTATCCTATAGCCCTCTAACGCCATTGCACATCCCGCTGGACAAGGTTAATGCTGTAAAGTTAAAAATAACAGCATACACCCATACATTGATCCCGTATATGTACTAACCTCGAATGGCATTTAGTATTTAACCCAAAGACAAGCCATGGTTAAGCGGAAGGCTGGTAAGCGCTACTGGCGAGGCTGAGAGATAATGCTGGTTGCAAGTAGAGTAGAAGAGATAGTGGCCGTGGTTATGGATGAATACTATGATAAGGTTATAGCGAGACTAGCTGTAGAAGGCATATTCCACATAGATAATCCTCCCACCGATGTAAAGGGCGAGATAGATAGAGAATACGTCAGAGCATTTTCACAGGCGTCGGAATACGCGTCTAGGCTGGATAACTTCTTCAAAGTGTTAGGTGTACAGCCAGATCCTGTAAGTGGAGTTAAGCTCAGGGTATCTAAATGGGTGGAATCCTTCAAAGAGGTTATAGACTCCTATAAAGAGATACATGAGGAATATGAGAAGGGTGTAGCAAGACTAACTCAAATAGAGTCACAGTTATCAGAACTAGAAGCTTTAAAGGCTGTCCTATCCCTTATAAAACATATTGATGCAGACCTTAGAGCAGCCATTGAAGCTTCCAGAATAGGATTTGCAGTCGGCTTCTTAAACTCCAGGGCGCTGGAGGCGCTTAAAGAACTTGCTTCTAAACATATGATCATACTAGCATATGAGGAAATAAGTGATGACCAGTT
>JALWGG010000006.1 GCA_027013765.1 Acidilobaceae archaeon | reverse complement strand
CCCTTACACTCCTCTCCCTCAAGCCCTCAAGCCCCAGCCATAATAGTTGGGCGGGGAACCAATAAAGCCGGCGGGCTCTACGGCTAGGACCTGGATGAGGTGGGCTAGATTGCCTGACGGGGTGATGAGGATGCCCGGACCGAGTCCTATTCAGTGTATCCTGCTAATCTGGCTGGCTATGTAGTGTAGGTACTCGTGGTCTCCTGGAGAGGATATTAGTAGCCCGTCAACGAGCCCCTTAATCCTTGATATGTAGGAGTATACCATGCTATCCCCAATAACCCCCCTGACCCCCTTAAGCAGCTCCTTGTTTCTACGCGTCTCCACTATTATGTATGGGTATACCTTTATGCCCCTGCCCCTAGCCTCTCTTGACAGCTTCTCCAGGTCCTCTAGGGGCTTCATTGTGTGGTTTAGGACTAGTATGAAGTCTGGCCCCGCCTCCAGCCTCTCTAGTATTGTGTTCCAGGGCTTCCTCATGCTGAGTAGTAGCCCAACCTCTATCCCCGGGTTCCTCCTCCTGAATATGGCCATGGCCTCCTCGGGCGCGAGGTCCTCCACCATACTCCCACTCCTGGGCTTGTCTCCGCGTAGCAGTACCAGCCTCTTTATCCTTGTTAGGGGCAGGGTCTTTGCTATGGACTTGACCGCGAGCATGTTCAGGTCGGCAAGCCTCAGGTGGGGGATCGTCTTTACCCCATACCTCTCCTCCAGTATGCATCCTGCTAGTATGCTGAAGGGGCCGGGGCTCCCCATTGGGGAGTCGGGTAGGTCTATCCAGTCATATAGGTCCTTTAGGGGGTTAACCTTCTCCTCAAGCTCCCTCAGGTCCCTTGAGCCGTCTAGCTCTGCTATCAGCTCCATCCCCCTGCCCCCGTGCTTGTGCTAGCCAGGAATCCTAGGAGGCCTATAAGCATGATGTAGAGCACCCTCCTCTTATGCCTCAACGCGGCCTCCCCGTCTACACCCCTGGCTAGCAGGTAGGCCTCCCTGGCTAGTAGCAGGTCTACTAGGCCTATGGATGCAATGTAAACCCCCCGGTTTACGGAGCCCATCACCGGGGGGATTACGCTTAGGGCTACCGCAGCCATGTATAGCGCAGCTGCCACCCTGGACGAGTATAGGGGGCCGCGGGTGATGGGTAGGGTCCGGGCCCCAGCCCTCCTGTCACCCTCGATATCGGCTATATCCTTAACTATCTCCCTGGCCAGGGCTGATAGGAAGACCATCCCTATGAATACTATGGAGGCCCAGGTGTATGACCCTGCAACGGCTGAGCCGTAGATCAGGGGGAATGATACTATGAATGCAACCATAACGTTCCCAGGGAGCCCGGACAGCTTACCCCACCTATTATACGCCATAGCAATAGCCAGGGCCGTAACAGCAAGCACAAAGGGCACAGGCCCCAGCAGTAGCGCCACTAATCCACCGGAAACCGCTAGAACACCGATACATAAGCGTGCAGCCCCAACACTCAGCCTCCCCGATGGTATAGGCCTCCACGGCGCGTTAACCCTATCAACCTCGACATCAATCAGGTCATTATGTATCATGGAAGCACCCGTGTAGAGGAAGCCGACCAGGGCCCCCATAAAGAGCCTTACAGGATCCAGGGCCTGGCCCGGGCTAGACGCTATAGCGGCACCCACAATAACGGCTAGCCCCATCATAAAGCTATTCACGGGCCTGATAGCCTCAATGCAAGCCCTAACCACCCTAAACCCCCAAGGCCCCCACGGGGGTATGGGTGCCCGGGATTAAATTATATGGCTAGCAGGATACCGGCGGCTTGTGGAGTAGGGCTAATGTGAATTGCTGACTATAGGGCCGTTCGCCCGAACCGTGTCTTCATTTATCAAGTTGTGTTATAGTGTTTCAGGCACGGTTGGGTTCATCACGGTCTCCGTCGGGGC
>JALWGG010000005.1 GCA_027013765.1 Acidilobaceae archaeon | reverse complement strand
TCCCAACCCTTAATAATTATTATAATAATTAATTTAGTGTCCCCTACATGTATATGCCTTTATCCTCGCCCTCACTCTTGGCCTGCTCCGCCATTAGTTGTAGGAGCCTCTTGAACTCCTCCTTTTGCCTCGATGCCAGCTCTTCTAGGGCTTTAACGTCGCTTTTGACGCCTATCAGCTTCTCTGAGACTAGTTTGACCCCGTTAACGGCCGCGTTATAGTCTATCTCATCCACCAGGCTGTATGGTAGGACCATTATCGATGGGACTTTATAGTAGTCCATGTAGATGTATAGTAGTGCTAGGGGGCCCATGACTCCTAGCCCCGGCTCCATCTTGGGGGCCTCCAGCCTCGGGCCCCTGTAGTACCTGTTCGAGATCCATCTATACCCGTGCTCCTCGTTGGACGGCATGAACTCCCTGCTGAGGCCCCCTACAAGTACTGTGAATCTCACTCCAACCCTGCTGGCCCACTCCGCTATGCTCCTCGCGTATTCATCCGCGTTATCCCTCTCTGGCAGGGCTCTATTGACTATGATCGTTGCCTTGGCGCGCCTTGAATAGTAGATCTCGAACGGGAATCCCACCCCGTCCTCCTCTATGAGTACTAGTGGGGGGGTCTCCCTTGTCAGTATGTACCCGACCTTCTCTCCCCCGAGGGCCAGTGCTATGTGTTTGGACACCATGTAGCCTACCATACCGAATCCCCTGAAGCCCGTCACAAGGACCGTGTCCCTGAGGTCCACTGGCTCCTTCACTATTATCTCAACCACTATTACTTCACCCTCCTCCTAACCCTAGCAACCTCTCCCCTATCGAGGCCATTAAGCATTATGGGCGGCACCCTGAGCCTGCCCACGCCTATGAGGTTATCGGCCTGGTCCACTATTATAACCTCGTCCCCGGGCCTCAGGCCCTGGTCCAGGTCTACTACGTCACGCACCAGGATACTGCCCTTGACCTCCCTGTCACCCCTAACTACCACCCTAAACCTGGGCGGCCCCACCGTTCTCCTAATAATCTCCCCCGCGGCCAGGGTTATCGAGAATAGCCCGTCGTTGGGCCTCCTAACCAGTAGGAGGCTCCCATCTCTATACACCTCCCTAACGTCCCCCCGGGCCAGCCTGAACGTGATACTCCCATCTAGCAGGGCGTCAGCTATTCTAGGGGTGAACTGGTATGCCAGGACCCCCCAGACCCTCCTATATAGACTCAACCCGTGGCCCCAGGAGGGGTTTGGGGGGAGGCCCCAATATTAGGGTTAAATTGATGTGAGTCCCAGCCTCTGCCTGGCCTTTATCCTGTTCTTGACCTTCTTTACAGCGTCTAGCATGTCATCCATCGTTATTATGCTCCTGTTACTCCTTATCGCGTAGTATCCCGCCTCGGTGACCACCGCCTTCAGCTCCGCCCCGCTCATGCCCTCTGTTATCCTTGCTATGTATTCTAGGTCTACGTCACTACTTATCCTGGCAGTCCTGGCCAGTATCTTCAGTATCTCAAGCCTGCCCCTCTTGTCGGGGAGTGGGACCTCTATTATCCTGTCGAACCTGCCTGGCCTTAGGAGTGCGGGGTCTAGGAGGTCTATCCTGTTTGTTGCCGCTATCACCTTAACGTCTGACAGGGGGTCGAACCCGTCTATCTCCGCCAGTAACTGTAGGAGGGTCCTCTGGACCTCCCTATCGCCGCTCGTGCCCAGCTCTACCCTCCTTGACCCTATAGCGTCTATCTCGTCTATGAATATTATTGCTGGGGCCCTCCTCCTGGCATACCTGAAGACTTCCCTAACGATCCTGGCCCCCTCCCCTATGAACTTGTTCACGAACTCGCTCGCGACAACCCTTATGAACACGGCGTTTGTCTCCCTGGCAACCGCCTTGGCCAGCATGGTCTTCCCGGTCCCTGGGGGGCCGTGGAGTAGGACCCCCTTTGGGGGCTCTATCCCGATCTCCCTGAAGAGGTCCGGCTTCTTCAGTGGGAGTACTACAACCTCATACAGCTCCTCTATCTGCTTCTCAAGGCCCCCGATGTCTTTGAATGTGACGTTGGGCCTCTCAATAACCTCCATCGCCTTAACCATGGGGTCTGTGCGCCCGGGGAGGACCTCTATTATAGTGGACCCCCTACTGTTGAGGGCCACTATGGTCCCCGGCCTCAACTTATCCCTATCTATCCCCGATGCTATATTGACTATCAGGTTCGGCCCCGTCGTGCTCTTTACTACAGCCCTATCCTGGTCTAGCACCTCCAGGACTACAGCCTCAATGTGGGGCGGGCTCATGAGCTTCTCAACTTCCTTCTGATAGTAGTCCAGATCCTTCTCAAGGCTGGCCTTGATCCTTGACAACTGCCTTACCCGCTCCCTGAGATACTCTACCTCCTCCTCAAGGCTGGCCGTGTGCCTGCTTTTCCTAGCACTGCTAATAGACAACCCCCTCTTTCACCATGAAGTTATATGCCCCGTGAAAGCCTATAAAGACCAGTCAGGTTCATATTATTACCTCTAGACTCCATACAAGTAGCTGGGGATGAGTGCTGAAGCGCGGAGGCCAGAGGGAGGTCCTCTACTGTGAGGTCTGCGGCATGGAGATAAAGGGGCCAGCGTATAGGGCTGAGGTCGACGGGGTGGAGATGACCCTATGCCCCAGCTGCTACTATAAACTGTCTAGGTCAGGCAGGGCCAAGCTGGTCAGGAGGAGGGGTGGGGAGAAGAGGAGGGTTGCAAGGCCTAGGAGGCCTAGGATAGAGATGTATGACCTTGTAAGTGATTATGATGCCAGGATTAGGAGTGCAAGGGAGGCTCGGGGGTGGAGCACGCGTGTGCTGGCCCAGAAGCTTAGGATAAGTGAGGCTATGCTTAAGAAGATAGAGGCTGGGAGGATGAGGCCCACCATAGACCTGGCTAGGAGGATTGAGAAGCTGCTCAAGATAGAGTTGCTGGTCCCCTCCGAGGTCGAGGCTGAGGAGGAGTACACTGGGCCCCCGCCCACGAGCCTGACACTAGGCGATATAGTGGTTGTCAGGAGGGATGAAGACTAGCATGGAGAAGGCCTTCATGATCATACCGAGGGGCATGGTATCCCACCTGGACGAGGCGCTAGCACTATCCGAGACGGCTGGTTATAGGGTATCCAGGGTGTGGAAGACCCGTCATCCCAGGAGGATCGGTAAGGGGTTGATCGAGGAGGTTGCCAGGAGTGTTGAGGGAGACGGCGTAGAGGTTGTAATATTCTACGGCGACCTACAGCCGTCCTCAAGGTTCAACCTTATGAAGAGGGCGGGGGTCAGGGTTATAGATAGGGTGATGCTAATCCTAGAGATCTTCGCCAAGCACGCTGGCAGTAGGGAGGCCAAGCTCCAGATTGAGATGGCTAGGATCAGCCATGAGATCCCCATGGTTAGGGAGATGATTAGGAGGAGCAAGATGGGGGAGCTCCCAGGATTCCTGGGGCCCGGCGGGTATGCTATAGACAGCTACTATAGGCACCTGACTAGGAGGCTTGCCAGGCTGAGGAGGGAGCTTGAGGACCTTAGGAGGCTGAGGAGGGAGAGGTTCAAGGGCAGGAGTAGGGAGGGCTTCAGGCACGTGGCCATAGTGGGGTATGCATCCGCCGGTAAGACGAGCCTCTTCAACAGGCTAACGGGGGAGGATAAGCCTGTCGGTCCAGAGTACTTTACAACCCTCCACCCGAAGCATAAAGCCGTTGACCGGGGGTGGGGTAGGATAGTCTTCGTCGACACAGTGGGCTTCATAAGGGACCTGCCCCCGGAGGTGGTGGAGGCATTCTACAGCACCCTTGAGGAGATAGTTAGGGCCGACGCGGCGATATTCGTCATAGACGTGTCGGAGCCCCTATCATATATAGAGGATAGGATCACCGCCGGCATGGAGACTCTTGGAAGGATAGGGGCCCACGGGCTCCCGATCATAGTTGCCGCTAACAAGATAGACCTCCTACCCCCGGGAGAGCTGGAGTCGAGGCTCTCCAGGATAAGCCTCATAGCAGGCAGGTACCCCAACACCACGCCTGGGGTGGTCCCCATATCAGCCCTGACGGGGGAGGGTGTGGAGGAGCTCGTGGAGAGGGTCATAGGGGTCCTGAGTGATGGGGGTAGGAGGGCCTGGAGGGTTATACGGTAAAGTCTATATCCTACGCCTAGGCCATAGGCCGCAGAGGGATAAGAGGATAACTTCCCACGTAGCCCTTGTAGCCAGGGCCTTCGGGGCCAACGGCTTCATACTTGAGGGTGTATGCGACGAGGCGGTGGAGAGGACCATTGATAGGATTTCGAGGTGCTGGGGGGGAAAGCTTTACTACAGGTGCGGCGTGGACGGGGTCAGATTCATAGAGGAGTGGAGGAGGGGTGGGGGCCAGGTAATACACCTTACAATGTATGGAGTCCCCCTCAGAGAGGTCCTCGGGGAGGTCAAGAGTAGCCCCAGCCCCAAGCTGGTGGTTGTGGGCGCGGAGAAGGTAGACCCCATATACTATAGGGTGTCGGACTACAACGTGTCCATAGGCACCCAGCCCCACAGCGAGGTGGCGGCGCTAGCAATACTACTAGACAGGCTACTAGACGGTGCATGGGAGCGGATGGAGTTCCCTGATGCAAGGCTCAGGATAATCCCCAGCCCCCGCGGGAAGCATGTTATAGGTGATTGCTGATACTTATTAATCCCGGATCCCCATAAATCTACTATAAGGGGTTGAAGGAGGCTGGTGAATAAACAATGAGTGGCAATGGATCAATAGACACGGGGCTAGAGGAGATGCTATACAGCCTGGCCCGGAACAAGGGTATAGACCCCGACAAGACTATACACATATTCAGGCTCCTCCTAGACAGTGCCGGGCAGAAGGGGCTGAGCGACGAGGACCTTGAAGCCCTCACCGGGTACAGGCAGGGGGAGATACGCAAGGTCCTCAGGCTATTCTACGAGATCCATATAGCCAGCTACCGGAGGGGTAGGCACCCTGAGACGGGAGCCACCAGGTACTATTGGAAGATAGACCTTGAGACTATGAATATAAACCTTATAAGGAGGAAGAAGGCGGTGCTGGATAAGCTAATGCATAGGCTACGCCACGAGGAGTCCACCACATTCTACGTATGCCCCAATGACGGGAGCAGGTACACGTTTGACGAGGCGTTCGAGAATGAATTCGTGTGCCCCAAGTGCGGCTCGCTACTGGAGGAGGAGGATAACACTCCTTATATAGAGGTGCTGAGGGAGGTTACAAGGAGGCTTAGAGAGGAGATAGAAAGGGATGAGAAGAGTATATACAGTGGTTGACCTATTCTCCGGTGGCGGGGGTTTCGGGAGGGGCTTCGAGGAGGCCGGGTACAGGGTCATAGCGGCTGTAGACAACTACCCCCCAGCCGCCAGGACCTACAAGTACAACTTCCCCCACACCCTAGTTATAGGAGATGACGTGAAGGAGGTGGGCCTAGAGGTCCTCAAGAGCCTTGCAGGGATTGGGAGGGGGGATGTGGATGTTGTCATAGCAAGCCCCCCATGCGAGCCCTTCACCGGGGCTAACCCTAAGAGGATGAGGGACCCCCTGGATAGGCTCTACAGCGACCCCGCGGGCCAGCTATTCCTCCACGCTATAAGGATTATTGGTGAGCTCCAGCCAAGGGCGTTTGTGATAGAGAATGTGCCGGGGATCCTGCATAGGCCCATACAATCCTCGATAAGGAGGGAGCTTGAGAGGGTTGGATATGACACTGTATACTTCAACAAGCTTAGGGCCGAGGAGCATGGCACGCCGAGCAGGAGGCTGAGGGTCTTCGTCTCAAACTATAGGATAACCCCGCCCAGGGTCCCTGGGGCTAGTGTCGGGGAGGTGCTGGAGGACCTGCCGTTCGATGGGCTTGCGCCCGAAGAGCGGATCGCGGTGCAGCGGGTCTACCAGCGTC
>JALWGG010000004.1:4189-18930 GCA_027013765.1 Acidilobaceae archaeon | reverse complement strand
GCATACTTGGCCGGGCTATACTACCGCGGCTTGTGGTCCGGTTTCTTGTGTGGGTTGTTCTGGGGTTTTTGTTTTTTCCGGTTGCTCTTGTGTGCATTTGGGTGGGTTTTTGAGTTGTTGTCTTGCTTCATATATTATTGCTAGTTGTATTATGTCTATGTTTATTGAGTATTTTCCGTCTATGCTTCTTTCTATTATTGTGAGTGGTAGTATTATTGGGTTGGAGTAGTATGTTAGTATTGCTCCTATGTGTAGTGTTGTTGCTGCTATTAGTGGTATGAGTCTTATTGATGTTCTTGTGTTTTGTAGTATTACGTATATTAGTAGTAGTAGTATTGTTGATATGCTTACTTTGTAGGGGCCTAGTGTTAGGCCTAGTGTTAGGAATATTATTGCTGTTATTATTGAGACGCCTAGTTCTACTGGTCTCCCTATTATCTCCCTTATTATGCATCTTTGCTGCATTTCGGCTGCCGCCCTTGCCTTTTATATCCAGATTGTTTGTTGGGGGCTTTCTTGTGGTATTTACGTGTTTAGTGTCTCCTTGAATTTTCTTTTATTTGCTTCGAAAGCCGCTCTCCTTAGCGCTGTTTCGAGCCTCTTTATTGTTACCTCGTCTCTTAGTCTTGCCACTGCTATGTTGCCATGGCCTCCTATATCATCTATTATATCCATGTCGTGTAGGCTCTTCATTATCTCCTCTGCAAACCCTTCCCCCGCCCTTATTATCAGTATCCTGCTGCCCTCATCTTTCTCGAATAAAGCGGCTACCGGGGCGTTGAGTATCCTGTATATAGCTGAGGTTAGGGCTGAGCTCCCCCTCCTCTTCCATTTATCCCTCGCATCAACGAATCTTATGAATCCCAGGTTCTTCGCCGACATTGCCAGCTCCATCGCTATATCCTTGAGCTCTTCATCGTTCTTCTTTGAAACCTCCATACCGTATTTGACCAGGTTTATCTTATCCTCCCCCATTTTAATCGCCGCTATCTCGAATGGGATCGGGTTTGAGAGCCACTGTACATACTTTATCCAAGCGTTCTTGCTCCGCAGCTGGTTCAGGCTCTTTGATATTGATGCTGCCACACTGACCATGCCGCTTGATATATTTGCCTGCCTCTTCCCTCCACCCTCTAGGACGCTTACCGCCTTGACGAATTCCCCTAGCCTGGGTGTTAGCTTCACTCCCATTCCCTCTAGGAACCTGGATACTATTACTGCTGTGGGGGATTTCCCAACTACAACGAATATGTTGTATTCCTCTTCTAGCTTCGGCATGTTTTCTATAGTGGAGTTGTGGTGGTCGAAGTAGTATATTTTAGAGTTGCACTCCTCTCTGAGCCTCTTGATCACGAGCTCTACCTCCTGCGTATATGGTATATCTAGGATTACTACGTGGTTCCAGCACCCGCTTGATAGGTTCTCGGCTATACTTCTAGGGCCCGATGGCATGATGTCGGGCTTTAAACGTTCTTCCACGGGAAACCTTCCCACCCTCTCCTGCGCATACAGCATTATAGCTGCTGCGACTACTCCGTCTGCATCCCAGTCGGCAACTATTAGTACTGTTTCCTCATTCTTGTCCATATTGGCTTACACCATGCAAACCTCTTAGAATGTAGATCAATTGCTAGGGTCTATATATTTAACCTCTCCTACTCCTGCTATTATGAACATGGCATCGGGCAACAATATCGTGTATCTATGAGTTGTGTCTCTAAGCCTCATTCAGAAACTGTCCAATAGACTAGTGAGAGGTATAAATATCCACATACACTGCCTGGTGCAATCCAGGACAGTGGTGGTTTTGGAGATGCCCCTTGTTAGAGTCGCTGGCGATACATATGTGCTCCGTGGCAGCCCCTCTACACTATTCCATGTGGGGGAAGGGCTCTATATAGTTGACCCGGGTCATGGAAAGAAGAGGGCTAAGCAGATCAGGAAGGAAATATCTGGGCATAGTAGAAGTGGCGTATATGCCATCATCACACATTACCATAGCGACCATCACTCAGCATTATCCCACAATATCCCCCTGGACTCGGTGGCCGCTCCCAGGAAGGATGCACCGATGATTACAGACCCCTATCTGAGGACCTCACTAACCTTCGGCATGCCCCTTTCAAGCGGGGATCCCCTGCTGCCATTCACAGCACCCTCTATAGATGTAGACACCCTGTTAGAGCCGGGGCCTTATGGACCATTAAAGATACTACCGCTTCCAGGCCATACACTAGGCCAGATAGGCGTTGAAACCCCCGATGGTGTGCTGTATGCGTCAGACTCGCTATTCGGGCCTAGGGTCCTAGAGACGTATGGGGTCCCCTACCACTTTAACCCATGCATGGCCGAGGACACCCTAGAAAGCCTCCTGGACTATGCAGGTAGCATTGAAGCGCTTGTGCCAAGCCATGGGCCGATTGCTAGGGGAGATGAGATTAGGGGTATCGTGGAGATGAATCTTGAAAGGGTTAGGGACGCCTGGAGTAGGATCCTCGATATACTAGTGGAGCCCAGAACTGTAGGGGAGGTGGCATACCTACTAGCCTCCGGCTATGGAGTTGAACCTTCACCAGGCATGCTTATGCTTGTTGAAACCGCTGTTAAAGGATATATATCGTGTAGAAGGGATTACTTTGAGGTGTCCAGTAGCCCTAGGGGGGTCCTCTGGAGGACCTCTAGGAGCTGAATACACCCACACAACCTGGGGAGTGGGGCGTGATATAGTGCTTCCTTAGGCTGTATCTACTTCTTCCAGTACTTTTTATACGCTATATACTCCTCCTCCGCCTTTAATAGCTCCCTATAGAAGCTTTTATCACCCATCATCCCAGCCTCCAGCACCTTCTTAGCCCTCTGAGGACCTACCCCCACGGTGAGTAGGGCCTCTATGACCCGCTCTCCCATCCCCTGAGTGGCATAGTTTAGGTAGAGTACTGCCCTCTCCTTGACTTCTCTAACCCTCTTAGCTTTTTCTCCCCTAGCCTTCCCCTTATTGAGGTATTCCTGGTATATCCTTGCAGTCTCCCAGCCCCACTCCGTGTCGGGTAGTGGCGCTATCATTGATATGCCGCATCTCTTGCATTTCAGGAGCTTCTTGGAAGCATCCAGGGCGCTGGCCTTCCACGTGTACCCGCATTTTATGCATTGGAGGAGTACAGTCTTCCTTGAAACTCTCTTCTTAATAGCCTTAATTATCTGGTCTATGGCTAGGGCCCTTATATTAGTACCCACATCCCTCCTTATATATGGGTTCTCCAGGACCTCTGACGCCAGTCTTGACGGGCCCTTAACTATGACTACGCTCCCCAGGTTATTTAATAGGTTGTTTAGGGCATCCATGTCTAGCTTATCATACATTATTTCCCTTATAACCTCTTCATCAACTATGCTCCCCTTTATATTGTCACGCAGCCTTCTCAGGGTCTCTGTAGGAACACTCTTATCGGGGTCTATGACGCCCATGCGCTTAGCTACATGGATAAGCCTTACAAGATAGGTCCTCGACCTCCTTACAGAGTCCTGGACCATGCCGATCCTCTCATACTCATCCAATCTTGCCGCATCGAGTAGTGCCTTCCTGACCAGTTCCGCGCTCAAGCCGCCCATATAGCTAAATACAATGGCATATGGCATATGCTGCATCTCAACCTTGACAGTGTTTTCCAGTAGTTTTGAAATTAGTAGTGCTAGTGCGAAGTTGCCCTTACTTCCCAGGCATGTATATACTATAACGTCGTCGCCAGCCTGCTCCACTACTACCTCGCTTGGACCCGGCACTATGCCCCAGGTCCTCCTCGTGTCAGCGAGGACCTCAAGTATATACTTGATAGCATCCTCCGGGGCCCCCCTACTCTTCAGTATGGATGAGAATGCATCCTCGTCAAAGAATCCTAGGTTGAGGAGCTTGCAGACCTCCCTAGCAACCTTATAGTCGACGGGTATGAGCTCCCCCTCCCAGGATGGTATTGTACCCTCCACGTCGCCTAGAGGCTTTGCATCGAGCCTCCGGGACTCGAAATCTACCTCTATCGCCTCCCAGACCCTCCCGCCTAGTATAAATTTAAACCTATCCCCCTGGGATAGGCTTGAGACCTCTATAAACCGCTCGCCCACGCTACCCACCACGTCGCCGCTGACTATGTCGACTACCTTGAACTGGGCTTCATCCGGGATCATGGAGACCCTATAGAAATACTTCATGGCCCTCCTGCCAAGCCTGATACTATTACCCCTGACTCTTAATACGCCAACTGATTCCAGGTGGCTTGCAACCTCCTCAACCTTATCCATGGGTAGGTCCTTGTAGGGGCCTGTATATTGTATAATGTTTAGAGCATCCTCTACACTATCAATACTCCCCTCCAACGCCATCGCGGTTAGCTGATGGGCTAGAGCGTCCATGCTCCACTTAGGAGCTTTCAGCTCCTCCAGATCACCCCTCATGGCCCTGCTGGCAATGACTATGGACTCCATGACTTCATAGAGGTTTCCTATAGTCACTATCACCCCCCTACTAATACCTCCTAATCTATGCCCGGCTCTTCCAACCCTTTGCAGTAGAGCCTTAACCTGTCTTGGTGATAGGAATTGTATGACCAGGTCTATCGACCCTATGTCTATCCCTAGCTCCATGCTTGAGGTGGCGACGAGGACCTTCGTCTTCCCCTCTCTAAACCTCTTCTCGGCACCCTCCCTATACGTCCTGGAGAGGCTACCATGGTGGACCTCTATGCTTACACCGTGTAGCATCCTGGATAGGGTCGAGGCTAGCTTCTCAGCTGTGGACCTTGTATTGGTGAAGACTAGGATGGATCCGTCGACCCTCCTTATTATATCTGCTATCCTCTCAGCGGCTTTCTCCCAGAAATCCTCTCCCCATACAACCTCAACGGATACCTCATAGCTCTTATCCGAGTCATCTATAACTACATCGACCCTCCTACAACAGGCTATAAGGTTGCTGGCCTCCTCTATGCTGGCCCGTGATAGGGTCGCGGATAGCCCTATCCTCTGGATCCTGTGTCTGCTGGCTCTTTCAAGCCTTTCAAGGACTACGCTGAACTCTGTGCCCCTCTTACTCTCCAAGAGCTCGTGTACCTCATCTACTATAACCCACTTAACCGTCCTCCATATACTCCTCTTATCCTTGATCGTTAGTAGCATATTCAGCGATTCCGGCGTTGTAACCATCAGGTCTGGAGGCTCCCTCAGGAAGGTCCTCCTGATAGCCTGAGTGGAGTCCCCATGCCTCAATAATAGCTTGAAACCCACGCCCTCGACCAGGTTTGAGATCCTCCAGGATATATCCCTGTTAAGGGACCTCATCGGGGTCACGTATATAGCCTTCAACCCGCTACCGCCCGACTCCAGCATCATGGATAGCACAGGGAAAAGCGCGGCCTCGGTCTTTCCACTACCAGTCGGGGCTATGACGAGCGTGTCTCGTCCATGTATTATGTATGGTATCGCCTTCTCCTGTATGGGTAGCAGGCGCCTATAGCCTAGACTCTCAGCGACTCTGAGGACCTTAGGGTGTAGTAGCTTGTATGCATTCATGTACTTCCTAACCCCCATATACCCTATCATGTATACTGATACCCGTGGGGCAGTCTAGCGGTGCCTGCTTGTAGCAGTCCCCGGTTAAGGGTTATTATTGGATCGCTCTCGATACTAGCATACCAGATACTATACTACACGGTGTCATCTAGCCTCTGGAGAGTACCCCAGGGGCTCTCAAACGCATTGGCAAGTATAACGGGTATCTACATACTATCCCTTGCATCCGCCAGCGTGGTATACCTGTTCTCCTCAAGACTCCACAGCCCACTCATAGGATTCCTCATAGTACTATCGACAACCCAGATAGCGATGCTAGCTGGTAGCGGGTCATATATGTACATGCTGCCAGCCCTAGCAGGGATGATAGCACTAGTCCTACCCGTAATCAGAGGTCCTCCCGGGGACTCGGTGCTCGAATACATAGTTGCCAGGCAGGTTTTCAGGCCCGTCCCAATAGCGTCTAGCCTATTGGTCTCCTACATAGTCTTGTGGGTGACTGGCATCTTTTCATACGGGTCTAATTACGGCTATATAATACACGTCTCTGGAGGGCTTATAGCCGCGGGGGTGCAGTCTAGGGCCTCCAGGTCGTTAAGAGAGTCCCTGGCTAGAGGTGCACTCTCAGGGCTGGGCCCTGCAGGGGGAGTGCTAACGCTCCTGGATATCCCATTCAGGCCCCTGCCGCCGCTGAAATGCAGTGGCGTAAAGCTCGGGGTTCTCTACGGGTATACACACGCATCAACCAAGCCTAGAATGCTCTACAGGATCCCTGGACGGGGCGATTTCGCAGGGATCGCATGCAGCAAGGGGGAAGCTATTCTAAACGTTAAGGAGCCCCTATTGATATGGCTTTACTCCAGCACCCCTGTCGACGACAGTCTCTCGATTACAAGTGGGGGTAGGCTGCTGCTAGACCTGGTAGATGAAGGTCCTCCAGTAGAGGGTGTTGAGGAGGAGGCTAGTAATGCGATGACTATAGCTAGTGGTGGAGGAGTTGGCATACTAAGGCTAGGCTCCATAGAGGCAGTAGAATCCAGGTACTCTCTAGCGGCTAGCATCCTTGGATGGGGGCACGGAGTAGGATGGCTAATCCTAAGAGTCCCCCCCGAGAGGCTCGACATGCTACAGAAGCTCCTATACGGCCTCCAAGGGTATAAGAGGATAGTAATAGCAATGGATACCATCGCGTGGAAGGGGGCTCTCGCCCCTAGCCCCAGCAAGTATAGCACCGGGGTGGTGGTGTCAAGGATCCCCGATCCTGGGGCCCAGGAGTACATTGCCAGGGCCCTGCTTGGATCGGCTGCGGGTGTCGACTTGTTAAGGTGGATAGCCTCCGAACGCCTCATGATCGCGTATCCATACTGCAACGGGGGGCTGCTAGTATTCAAGCCTCGACTGCAAAGTTAACTTATAATACCTAGACTATGCGCATTATGGTACTGCTGGGGTGGTTGAGGATCTCGGAGGAGCCTGTTGAGGGAGAAATCGAACTTGCAGAGAGGAAGGTTGAGGAAGTGGAGGAAGAGGTTGTTGTAACCCAGTATAAGATCTCAGACCCAACTCTAGTTGAAATGCTTCTAGACGTAGTAGAGACCCTAGATGCCGTTGCCGGCGGCAAGCTCTCAACCAGTGAGGCCCGTGCAATAATAAGCGAGAAGACGCTGGCTCTAGCGAAGCCTGTGGAGCAAGAGGTTAAGAAGGCTAGGACCTCTAAGAAGAGGAGTAAGAAGTCTAAGAGCAGGGCTAAGGGCTAGCCTAGCCTTTTAACCTCCACCTCATACCCCATCTCGCTTAAGACGCTCGTTATAATGTCCTCGGGAACCCTCCTGTCTAGTATAATAACTATTCTATCCTGGTTGTCTGCCTTGTACAGCTTAACCCTGTCAACGATAACCGTGCCCCGGATCATGTCATTCATGCTCTTGGCCGGGGCCATGTGGTCCTTGAACTTCTTCCTCATAGTCTCATAGAACGCGTCGAAGTTCCTTATGATCCTAAATGTTTCGTTTACATCGTTTGACTCATACCCGAGTTTCTCGACAAGCTTCTCCAAGAATTTCTCCGCCTCCTCAAGGTCTAGATCAACACTCTTATACCTGCCAAGGTCGACCTCCACAATTATCCTTTTAGGCATCGGCTCCACCAAATAGTCTAGGAGGCGTGCCTGGGATAATAATGGTTGCCTAGCCGACGCTCCCCATCCATGTTCTATTAGGTATACCTCAACTCTTGCCTATCCCAGCCCCTAGGTCCACGTTTAGGCGGGAAGCTACCACCTAACCCTCTTAAATTCCCCCTGCATCTACTCATATTTCTCCTGGGGTTGGCTCTTGGTTAGGATTGTATATGCTGCAGCCTCTAAGTTCAAGTATATAACGCAGACCCTGGCAAAGATTAATGATGAAGGTATTCTGGGATTCACGTTGGATGGGTTGGTAGCATGGATCATGAGCCCTGATAAGACGAGTCTTGCAGTGTTGAACGCCCCAGCCATGGCGTTCGACGAGTATAGCGTTGATGAGGAGCTTAAGCTCACTATAAGGACCGACGAGTTGAATAAGATCGTCAGGCGTGCCACCAGGAATGACGACCTAATTATAGAGTATAGCCCCGACGAGCAACTGCTTATTGTAACCTTGAGGGATAGGAAGACTGGGATGCCTAGAAGCTTCACACTACCAGTAACAGACGCCTCCCCCACCGAGCTCAGGGAGCCCAAATTTGAGAGCACCGCCAGGTTCATCCTATTAGCTGACGATTTCAAGCAGCTGATACAGGACGCCAAGGTAGTCGGGGACTATATAACATTCGAGGCTAGGGAGGACGCCTTGACGGTTAGGAGTGAGGCAGAGGAGAAGAGCTATGAGTGGGTGATGAAGATCGGAGACCCGCTGATAGACCTTGACGTTGATGAGCCTACAAGATCCACATACACCAGGGCCGCCCTGGAGGCGGCTACTAAGCCCACGGGGGCTGCAGAGAATGTTAGGGTTGAGTATGCAACGGACTATCCGTTGAAGGCAGAGTTCACGTTCCCCAACAACGAGAAGCTATATTTATACGTGGCGCCCTCTCTAGAGTAAACGCCTCTAACCAAACTTCTTTAGGAGCCCTTCGTCTACTACTAGCTGCTTCCTGGGCCTGGAGGGCCCCCTAGCACCCTTGCCGCATGCTTTCTCAAGGGCCCGTAGGCAGTAGAGGCAGAGGCTTAGTTTAGCCCCTCCCAGCAGGCATGAACCGTTGACTAGCCTCCTCCCACATACATCACACCTGATCCACGACATGGTTATCCTCATGCCACGGCACCTCCCTGCAATGGGCCCTCATCCCTCCCCGCGGGCTACCCCAACGGGCCTATAGTATCGTGTAGCCCGCCGCGGATGCCGCGGGTCACGGGTGCAGGCATTTATTTATTCCTTGCCTAGGAGCCTTTTTAGCCTTACAGCGTCCTCGTAGGCATGTATGTTGTTAAACATTATGTATGTTCTCCTATCATACTCCTCCATCTTTGCCGTTAGTAGCCTTAGGTCCTCATCGGTGTACTTATACTTGTAATTCACCTCTCCCCCCATGCCGTGGAGTCTTATGTATACTATCTCCCCCATAGGCTCCCTAGACTTTAAAGGGTCCCCGACTACGGCTATTCCCCACTCGTTTGAGATCCTCCTGAGGACCTCTGGCTCCCTCCACCAATCCCCACGGGGCTCCCAGGCTAAACCTGCCCTTGTATCTAGCTTGGATAGGAATGCTTCAAGCTTGGCAAGGTTTTCTTTTGAGGGCTTGAAGCTTGGAGGGGATTGGAGGACTATGACTTCAGCATTCAGTGCGCGAGCCGCTTCGAGGGTTTTACCCCATGCCCACCATACCTCCTGTGTATCTTGGAAGAACCCGTAGGAGCTGTAGTCCCCCGGCGGCTCCTCTTTCAGCCTCCTCCATAGCCTCTTATTATACCGGTGGGTTACCAGCATCCAGGCCTTCATTGTGAATATGAAGCTTTCTGGGGCCTCACTCCTCCATAATGATAGCCTATCAACGTCCCTGGGGTCATAGAAGGTTTGTTGCACCTCTACTGCATCCAAGTCTCTATAGTGTAGCCTGCGTGCCTTCTGGAAGCCGCATGTGCCTACAATCACTCTCCTACCCATATAGGCCCCTCCCTCTCCACGCTCCTGATATACTCCCTAGCCGCTTCACCCATGTAACATTTAATACTTGTGCAGAGTACATCAGGCCTCTCCTCCTTGATCCTCCCAATACTACTCCACCACTCATCCTCGCTAGACCCCCAGGCCCTGGATAGGCTGCCTAGCGCATCACCCACTGCGAGAACCTTGACGCCGCCCTTCTCGAAGGCTATGCTCATGCTACCTGGTGTATGGCCCGGAGTGTGTATGAGCTCCACATTCAGCTCTCCAACATTCACCTCTCCATTACCGTCTACATGCATCGATACTGGGACGGGCTTCAGCGTTAATCCTAGATCCCTGGCTCCCGTCTTCACTGGGTCGCCTGACTCTATGAGTCTTGAATCGGGTGTGTGTGCAGCTATCTTCACGTGGAGGACCTCCCTCAGGAACCGGTTACCCCCTATATTGTGTATGTGGGCATGGGTGTTGAAGAGCCACTCAAGCTTTACTGGGTCTCTGCCGACCTCGATTATACCGTTAAATAGGGTTGTTGTAGACGCTGGTATTCCAGACCCCGAGTCTATCAGTAGCAGCTTGCTTCCTCCGTCGACTAGTAGAGATACTGCATCGTGGGGTGATACTAGGCCCGGGTAGAGTAGCATATAGACTCCGTCAGCTATCTTCAGCCTCACGCTGGCACCACTCAGATACTGGCGGTGTGTGTTTCAAACTTCTTAACCCTAACCTGTGTTACCACGTCTAGCCTCACTAGCAGGTTCTTGAGCTCCTCCTCGGTTAATGGGGACTTCGACATGTCAACGATTATTGTACAGCTGCCCTCCTGCCCCCTCATGATCGTTGTGCACCTCTGCGCTATAACGTCTATATTGTTCCTGGCAAGCGCGTCGGCTACCTGTGCTATGGCTCCCGGCCTGTCAATCAATGCCACTTCAACCTCATATATTATATTGCCCTTACCGTATATCGGGGATACTATGATCTCCCTCTTGTCAGTATCAGCTATCACAGCCATGAGCATGCCAGGCTCAACTCCTATAGTCTCCCTCATGGTCTGGGGGATCGTGATCCTACCCTTAGAGTCAACCTTAACTATAGCCGTGAGCCTCATTCCCACTATACCTCCACCAGTGGACTCCAATCCAATGTAATATTATACAGATTTATATAATTATATATCAACATTCACTACTGTAAATAACAGGAGGCCCTGTAACCTAGTGGGATTAAATAGTTTTATCCCCTAGTGCAATCAACACTCCCCTGGGGGCTATTGGAGGGGTTGAATAGTTGAAGAAGCTCTACAGGATATATTATACAGTGTATGACGATGACCTGCATGTTAAGATAATAAATGCTATTAAGGAGAGGTACAATGTAGAGATAGTAGACCATAGGTCACGTGTACACCCGGAGTTCAGGTTCATCGAGGTATATACCGAGACCGAGGGGCTTGAGGAGGAGCTTAGAGACCTTGTCAAGAGTATGGCTGGGTCAATGTATGTCAGGGTAGACTGGATAAATGTGTGAGGTGGTACCATGCCTAGTGTTAGTGATGAACTTCATAAGGAGAAGTATGACCAGTTCAAGCTTGAGGAGTGGGTTAAGGGCTTCTGGGAAGACAATAACATCTACCAGCTTGTAAAAGAAAAGTCGATGAGGAGCGATAAAAAGTTCTATTTCCTCGACGGCCCGCCCTACGCCTCATCCACAGTAATACACATAGGCACAGCGTGGAATAAGGTGATCAAGGATACAATCCTCAGATACTATAGGATGAAGGGGTACAATGTATGGGATCAGCCGGGATTCGACACCCACGGGCTGCCGATAGAGGTAAAGATCGAGAGGGAGCTAGGCGTATCATCTAAAAAGGATATTGTAGATGTTATAGGTGTTGAGAGATTCATAGGAGAGTGTAAGAGGTTCGTCGACACAAGCATCAAGGCAATGACCAGCCAATTCAAGGAGCTAGGAGTATTCATGGACTGGGACAACCCCTACATAACATACAAGGACGAATACATAGAGGCCGGATGGTGGCTGATAAAGAGGGCCTGGGAGAAGGGGCTACTCTATAGAGGAGTCCAGGTACACCATTGGTGCCCCAGGTGCGAGACAACGCTGGCAGACTATGAGGTATCAGAGTACCGGGAGCTGGAGGACCCCTCGATATACGTCAAATTCCCGGTTAAGGGCAGGGAGAAGGAAAGCCTACTAATATGGACCACAACCCCCTGGACGCTGCCTGCAAACGCCTTCGTCATGGCCAGCCCAAACATAATGTATGCAAGGGTTAGGGTGGGTGACGAGGTCCTCATCATGGCTGTCCCACGGATCGAGCGAGTGATGAAGGAGGCTGGGATAAGCAATTATGAGGTCCTGGAGGAGTTCTCGGGCGAGGAGCTTGAGGGTATAGAGTATATACACCCGCTTGAGGACCTCGTGGACGCCCAAAAAACCCTAGCACCATATCACAGGGTAGTCCTAGCACCAGAAGCGGTTACAGCGCATGAGGGTACCGGGCTGGTCCACTCGGCCCCCGGGCATGGAGACATAGACTTTAAGGTCAACTCTGCTAAGGTGGGAGCCCCTGTAGTGTCCCTAGTCGACGATCAGGGCAGGATGACTAGGGAGTCCGGGAAGTATCATGGCCTCTACTTTAGGACCGAGGCCAATAAGGCTATAATAGAGGACCTCAAGAGGATGGGTGCATTATTCTATGAGTCACGGGTTGTACACAGGTACCCCGTATGCTGGAGGTGCAAGACACCCCTAGTCCTAAGGGCGACCAGGCAGTGGTTCATAAAAGTCACCCAGCTTAAGTCTAAGCTGATCCAGGAGGCGGACAAGATAAGGTGGCAGCCTGACTGGGCTAAGACAAGGTTTGTCAACCTGCTGAGGGAGGTTAGGGACTGGGTGATAAGTAGGCAGAGGTTCTGGGGGATCCCGCTACCCGTATGGGTGTGCAGCAAGTGTGGTTACACCCATGTAATTGGTAGTGTAGACGAGCTTGTAGAGATGGGTGGTGAGAAGCCGAAGGAGCTCCATAGGCCGTGGATTGACAGGGTGACGCTGAAGTGCCCGAAGTGCGGTGGAGAGATGCACAGGGTTCCCGACGTGCTGGATGTGTGGTTCGACAGTGGTGTATCATTCTACGCAAGCCTCGGGTATCCGAGGAGGAAGCTGTGGGAGGATATGAAGCCCGTAGACTTCATAACAGAGGGCCACGACCAGATCCGTGGATGGTTCTTCAGCCTGCTAAGGAGTGGTGTCATAGGCTTCGACGAGGCCCCCTATAGGAGTGTGCTGGTCCACGGGTTCGCGCTCGACGAGCAGGGCAGGGAGATGCATAAGAGCCTGGGTAACTATGTAGACTTCAACGAGCTCATAAGCCGGGTGCCGAGGGACGTTATAAGATTCTGGGTCATGCAGACCACCGTCTGGGAGGACCTCAGGTTCAGCTGGAAGGGCCTCGACGAGATGAAGAGGGTATTCAACATTATATGGAACACCTACACGTTTGCATCAACATACATGAGCCTAGACAAGTATGACCCCACAAGGACGGGGCTAGACGCTGTGTGGAGCAGTCTTGAAGTAGAGGATAGATGGATCCTCTCCCGGCTAAACAGGCTAATAGCGCGGTACCATGAGGCGATGGAGGACCTGCGCCCCCATGATGCTGCTAGAATGCTGAAATCCTTCATCATAGATGATGTAAGCCATTGGTACATCAGGCTTGTGAGGAGGAGGGTCTGGATAGAGGAGGATGCACCAACCAAGAACGCCGCATACGCGACACTCTACCATGTACTCAGGACCCTCCTAGTACTAATGGCCCCCTTCACGCCATACACCTCGGAGTACCTCTACCAGAAGTTCGTTAAGCCAGCAGAGGATAATGCCCGTGCAAGCGTGCACCTTGAGGAGCTACCAGAGGCCAGGGAGGACCTTATAGATGATGAGCTTGAGAGGGACATGGAGATAGCCTCACAAATAGTAGAGGCAGTAGCAGCTGCAAGAAACGCCGCGGGGATCAAGCTTAGGAGGCCCGTCAAGAGGGTGATCATAGCCCCAGTAGAGGAGGAGGTTGGGAGGAGGATAATGAGGATGGAGCGCGTGATAAAGGAGATGGCTAACACAAAGACCATAGAAATCGTTGGCCCAGAATTCTTCGAGGAAGCCAGGATATACAGGGTAGAGCCCAACTACCGCGAGCTAGGCCCGAGCTTCAAGAAGCTAACACCCAAAGTGGCAGAGGTTATATCGAGTAGGCAGGAGGAAGTTGCCAAATCAATAATCTCCGAGGGCACGTATAAGGCTGAAGTGGATGATGTAAGCGTTGTCATAGAGAGGAGGCATGTTAATATAAAGGCCTACTACCCAGAGTGGCTCAGCGTCAAGGAGACTAGCCTCGGAATAGTGGGTGTAGACACGAGGCTTGAGAAGAGCGAGATAATGGAGGGACTGGCAAGAGAGGTTGTGAGGAGGATCCAGGCCATGAGGAAGGAGATGAACCTACCAGTAAACGCATTCATAGAAGCCTGGGTAACAGGCGACAGCGAGATACTAGAGGCGGTCAGAGAGTTGAAATCCTACGTGGAGAACGAGACCAGGAGCAAACAACTCCACATAGGCGAGGAGGGCCCAGGCAACGCGTTCAGCAGGGAATGGGAGGTGGATGGGAAACGAGTGACTATAAAGATACTACTGGCGGAATAAGGATAACAATATACCCCAGCGAGATCCACGAATACGCATACTGCCCCCGCCAATACTTCTTTAAGAAATATCTAAAGGCCGAGCCGGGCCTCACAACAAGGCTCAGGCTACTCCTTGGAAGACTCTTCCACCTAGTCAATGGAGTCATGGATAGGATTAGGGGTATGAGGGTTGAAGAGGCGAGGGAAGCCATTATAGGCGATGTGAGGCTGCGCGGCAGGCCCGATAGCTACAAGATAGAGGATGACGTGATCAGGCTGATAGAGAGGAAGAGCGGCAGGAAGCCTAGGCGTGGTGCATGGATCAGCG
>JALWGG010000004.1:0-4179 GCA_027013765.1 Acidilobaceae archaeon | reverse complement strand
GCATACACTCTAATCCTATCCCAAACAGCCAATGCCAGGAGCGCTGTCCTAGAGATCCACTATAGGGACGGCGTCAGGATTGTAAAGCTAAATGAGGACCTCATATCGGGCCTCCTGAAAGCCATAGACGAGGTGGCAATGGTAAAACAATACGGCATAGTACCCAAGGCCCTCAGGAGCGAGAGAAAATGCTCCAAATGCCCCTTCAGGGAGGAATGCACAGCACTAGACGAGGACCTCGGAGACACTGCCATATATGAGCCTGGAGAATGGCTTGAAAAACAACGGGTAATAGGCTGAAAAGAGGGCCTACCTGGCTACCGCCTGCTCCACCCTCCTAACATACTTCATCCTATTCTTTATCCTAGGCGGTAGGCCCTTCCTGGGCTTACCCTCTATCTTGGGGGTCTGCTTCCTAACCTTACCCGCCTTAGTCATCGAGCCGTGCGTGGGCATACCCCAACCACCCGTATATAACCATCTGGCGTGCTTAGGGGTTATTAACTGATATACTAGCCCTGGACTGTTAGTATTAAAATAGCCTAGCAGACACTCTTAGGCTTATGGATGGGTGGATAATGCTTGAAGGTGTACCTGGTAGACCTGGCGATAGGGGTCTTCGCCCTAGATGACGAGGGCAGGATACTGAAGCATAGGCTATACCCTAAGAACATAGATGACGCGGTAGAAGAGGCCATGAGGATAGAGGATGGAGAGCTCAACAGCCTCCACAAGGAGGTGCTCAAGGAGCTTGAGGGCATAGACGGGAAGCCTAGCATAGTGGTTGAGGATGAGGGGCTAGCAAGATCAATCTCCAGGACAGGGCTACATGCAGAGGTTGAGGCAGGCAACACAGTCGCCCTCAAGGCCCGGAGCAGCCTGGTAAAGCTAGCCCTGGAGACCGGCTTCGCCGACACGGAGGAGGAGGTCCTAGACTGGATCCACAAGCTAGAGCTGGAATACACGAGGAGGAAGCTGAGGAGCGTTGCGCAGAAGAGAGACCTGCTAGCAGCCCAGGCTATAAGGGCTATCGACGACATAGACAAGACCGTTAACCTATTCGTCGCCAGGCTGAGGGAGTGGTATAGCCTACACTTCCCAGAGCTCAACGACCTAGTGCGGGAGCACGAGGATTACGTGAAGCTTGTCTCAGAGCTCGGGCACAGGGATAACATGACCAAGGAGAACCTAGTGAAGCTTGGATTCAGCGAGTCCAAAGCCGAGAAGATAGCCAACGCCGCCAAGACAAGTATAGGAGCCGACCTTTCCGAGTTCGATATAGAAGCAGTGGTCACGCTGGCAAACATTGCTAGGGAGATGTATGACCTGAGGAGGAGGCTCACAGACTATATAGAAAGTGTCATGAAGGAGGTCGCACCCAACATCACTGCACTAGTAGGCCCACTCCTAGGAGCCAGACTGATCAGCCTAGCTGGCGGACTGGAGAAGCTTGCAAGGATGCCGGCAAGCACGATCCAGGTCCTCGGAGCCGAGAAGGCGCTATTCAGGGCATTAAGGACTGGAGGGAAGCCTCCTAAGCATGGAATAATATTCCAGTACCCGGATATACATAAGAGCCCTAAGTGGCAGAGGGGCAAGATCGCTAGGGCCCTAGCAGCAAAGCTAGCCATAGCAGCTAAGGTCGACGCCTTCACAGGCAGATATATAGGGGATAAGCTAGTGGAGGAGCTACGTTCAAGGATAGATGAGATAAAGAGAATATACTCCAAGCCACCAGCGAGGAAGAGGGAGGAGAAGCCTCCAGCCAGGAAGCCCCCGAGGCGTAGGGGCAGGAGGGGTAGGAGAGGCCCTAGAAGGGGTAGGAGGTAGGTGATGTAGGATGGTCGATGTAGTGAAGGTTGAGGAGCATCCAAGGTATAAGGGCGTATACATAGTAGAGCTTGAGGATGGAAGCCTCAGGCTAGCAACCAGGAACCTTGTGCCAGGCCAGAGAGTGTACGGGGAGAGGCTATACCACTATGAGGGGATAGAGTATAGGGAGTGGAACGCTTATAGGAGCAAGCTCGCAGCAGCCCTACTCAAGGGCCTAGAGGAGCTTCCCATCAGGGAGGGAGACAGGATCCTCTACCTGGGTATAGCAAGTGGAACCACCGCTAGCCACGTAAGCGATATTGTGGGCGGGAAAGGGAGAATCTATGGAGTGGAGTTCGCTCCAAGAGTGATGAGGGACCTACTCCTTGTTGTACAGGATAGGAGGAACATATACCCGATCCTTGGCGACGCGAGGTTCCCGGAGAAGTATAGGCACCTGGCCGAGAGCGTGAACGGGCTATACGCTGATGTAGCCCAGCCGGAGCAGGCATCGATCGTTGCAAGGAATGCCAAGGTGTTCCTGGAGGATGGCGGCTACATGCTTATGGCGATCAAGGCTAGGAGTATAGACGTTACAACAGAGCCGAGCGAGGTTTATAGGAGGGAGATAGAGGTCCTGGAGTCCAGCGGCTTCGAGATCATAGACGTTGTACACCTAGACCCCTTCGATAGGGACCACGCAATGATCTATGCAAGGTACAGGAGGAACAAGGCGTAATGCCGAAGGGGCTTGAAAAGAAGGTTATCGCAGCGTATAGGAGGGATGCAAGCAGGCTGAGACAGCTACTACCAGACGAGTACCTGACACTTGAGGACCTCTACCAGGGGGCTAGGAGGATAAGGCTCGCGTCAGGGGAGATACACGAGCTCGACCCCGGCGAGGTTGAGAGGCTCCTCTCCGAGGTACCCCCATACTTCTGGAGGCTCATCAAGGTGCCCGTGGTGCTACGCTATACTAGGTACAGCGACGGCTCCAGGAGATACGTGGTATCAGGCGACCAGTGGCAGAAGAGGCTTATAGAGATTCTCCTAACAGGCGACTACTCGTCCACGGGCATGGAGGAGCTGGACATACAATCCTTCACAAGACTACTGGCAAGGTACAAGACTATAATATTCGTCACTATAACACTCTAGCCTGGAAGCAGGGAAGTGTGGATGGTGCCTCTATTGGAGGGGGTTGACAAGGCTATAATAAGCGAGTGGTCATCCATAAAAAGGCTGGTAGACGAGAGGATAGAAGCCCTAGTCCAGGACCTAGACAAGGTATACCTGAGGGAGGTTGCAAGATACATAGTCGAGGGTGGGAAGAGGTTTAGGGGATTCCTAACAATACTACTATCCAGGGCGAGCGGCGGCGAACTAGAGGACTCGATAGACGCGGCAATAGCCATAGAACTCGTCCACTCAGCAAGCCTAGCAATAGACGACATGGTAGACCTAGACTCCAGGAGGAGGGGTAAGCCCTCAGCATGGGTCGCATACACATCCTCCAAAGCGTCCCTCGCAAGCCTACTACTAATAGCAGTAGCCCAGAGGATCGTTGAGAGATACGGCTTCACAGCCATAAAGAGTGTTATAAGGGCCTGGGAGGACACGGTGAGGGGCGAGATCCTTGAAGCATTCCACGGGGACTCCCTGGGAGACGGGGACTATCTAAGAGTGATAGAATTAAAGACTGCAAGCCTCTTCAAGCTAGCCGCAGAACTAGGAGTAATATCCTCGGGCAGGGAGGACCTCCTAGACCACGCGGGAAGGTATGGCAGGCTACTAGGACTAATATACCAGCTTTCAGACGACCTAGTAGACTACGTAACCTACACTCGGGCAGGCAAAAAGCTAGGCCCAGGAGAACTACTGTACCTAAAATGGATAAAGAGGAACAGCGACGGAGCCTCAATAATAGATTCAACAATACCAGTAATTAAGACGTGGATAAAAGAGGCACAAACACTAGCACTAGAACTAGCAAGCCCAAGATACCAGCCGATCCTAGTAGAGCTACCAGTATTCATATCAAGCAAGATGCTACAGGAAGCAGGGCTAGAACTAGCAGGACACCAATAAAACCATAAACCCCCGGATTACTAATATAACCCCGCCATAGCGTATCTAATCACGGGAGCCGGGGTGGCCGAGCGGTCTAAGGCGGCGGGCTGCAGTGGATAGCGCCTGCCCATCGCGGATACCCGTTTGCTCCCGGGTTCGAATCCCGGCCCCGGCTCCAAAACACTCACCAAACCCACCCCAACAAACCTCTCAGTCCTGCTAGACTTATACTTGCCCAGCCCTTTAGGGATCCACTCCTTATACTAGGCAATATTTGCTATCACACCATTGCATGAT
>JALWGG010000003.1 GCA_027013765.1 Acidilobaceae archaeon | reverse complement strand
AACCTGTGCAGGGCTATAGCCCGGGGGGTTGGGGGGGCCATAGTGGGGACGAGTGCAAACATATCCGGAATGCCCTCTCCAAGGACGCTGGCAGACGCGATGTCGATGCTGGGGGACCTTGTAGACCTATACATAGACGGGGGCCCGACCAGGCTTGGAAAGCCGAGCACCGTGGTTGATGCAAGGAGCACGCCGCCCAGGGTGATAAGGGAGGGGTACTTAAGGATTGAGGGTTAGAGGGTCCTGAGGACCTCCCCGCCAGGCCTAGACTCCCTCCAGGAGGCGACGGTGAACCTGTACACCAGTGTCTCCGGGTCGAACCAGCAGTCAGGCCTTAACCCAGCCTTCACACAAGCATACCCTAGGAAGTCGAGCTCGTTCCAGCCGTAATCCAGGGGAACCTGTGGCAGTAGCAGGCCCTGATATGCACCCTTGATAACCACTAGGCCATCTCTACCGATCCTTATACTAGCAACCCTATCGCGGGGCCTCCTAGGCAGGGGCTTGAGCCTGGAGAGTACTGATACCTCGAATACAACCTCTCCAAGCTCACTCCTCCTCATGGGAGGGAATCTAGGGTCTGAGAACGTGGCATCCACTGCAACCCTTATAACAGTCTCCACCAGGGGGTGTACGGGGCTGATAGTGCCTATACACCCTCTAAGCTCCTTCTCACCCCGCCGGGCACCCTCCTTCTCTATGGTGACGAATGCTGCACCCGGCCTCTTGAGGACCTCGTCCACGCTGGGGGGCTCCATAAGCCTCCCATGGTCCATGTAGTACTCTACACTCCTCCGGGCTATCCTTACCAGGAGTCTCCCATGCTCGTCGTTAAGCTCCTCAGGCTCCACAGGCCTGGCCTTTGAGGTCCTCAGCCTCAAACCAGTACACCAAGTCTAATACTAGCCTGGAGAGCGTATATTCTTCTAGCCCTACTGGACAAGGCGCTTCACGGTCGACCACATTGTATATGCGTCTAGGCCGAGCAGGCCTGTTATTATCCACAGTATTAGCGAGGCTACGGGGTCGTGGTTCCCCAGGATCGTGTATGTAAGCGCTATCCCAAGGGAGAAGGCTAGTAAAAGTATGCTCCTAGGGAGGAGCCTGCCCTTGATTACAACATATGCGGCCAGAAGCCCCTCCCGGGGCTTCCTAGCCTTATACCCACCTCCAGCCCTATATGCTAGCCCCAGCTCCACTAGCCTCTCAAGGTGGTGGCGGGCGGTGCTGGGGCTCTTGAAGCCCGCCCTACGCTGGACCTCCCTAACGCCTAGTGGCTTGTCTGATGTTAGTAGGAGTAGGTATACTCTGAGGCTTGATCCCGCGAGGCTTGATATGGGGTCTCCACCCTTATCCTCGTTGCTCCTACTCATGACACCAGTATCCTCCAGATGATATATGCTGCCAGCATGGATAATAAGCCTCCTAGGAGTGTTAGTGCCAGCCTGTCAACCTCGACCCCCTCCTTCCCGGTTTCCCCCACGGTGGACTGCACCGTTTCCGGGGGCTTCTCACTAGTTACCGTTTCTCGACTAGCTTCTATCCCTCTTATTGCGCCTCCAGCAGTCTCTCCGCGGCCTGTGGCAGTCGTTACGGTCTTTGTGGCCTCTGCTTGTAGCGTGGTAGTTGTCTGTGTGACTGTGGTTTTAACAGTCTTTGCAGTCCCCTCTATCCCCATCACCGTCATGTCCCCCTTTCTAGCCTTTGAGAGTGTGCAGACGAGCTTGGCCTCAGCCACCCCTCCATCGGTGGCTATTATGGTTACTATTATCTTGGTGGCGCCCTTGGTTATGTTTGATGGCAGTTCTATGGTCAGCGTCATGTTACCGCCTGTAGGCGTGCAGTTGTATACCAGGACTTCAACATTCCTCCTTTCCCCTCCAATGGGGCCTGGAGCAGGGGTTATCTGGCCGAATGCGATCATTGGTAG
>JALWGG010000002.1 GCA_027013765.1 Acidilobaceae archaeon | reverse complement strand
GAGTATATCTATGCTAGGGCTAATGAGCGTATCACATAGGTCTACATGAATGGTCCCCATGATGGAAGGGTAGAGGGGTTTGACTGGGGAGGGTGTAAAGCCTGTATGGGATGCTATAAAGTGCGAGCTTGAGGATACCTCACCCCCCGGAAGCTATATGCTGGCTAAGATCCTGATAATCATAAATGTTGTCGCATTCTTCCTGCTAATACCATTCATATTAATGCGTAGCGGGGTCCTAGGCGAGCCCTTTCCACCTCTCAAGGTCTTCCCCCAGCTTGCATGCGCAGCCTCTGGCGGCTGCCTCCCACAGGTCCTCATCTCCATGTTCGCCCATGCCGGGGTTATTCATCTACTGGGTAACATGTTCTTCCTATACATTGTAGGTGATAATGTTGAGGCGGTTATCGGGTGGAGGAGGAGTCTGCTCATCTACTTCTCAGCCGGGGTCTTCGGAGCGGCTGTCCAGGCCGTGGCCACGGTCTCAGGCGACCTTGAGGGCCATGCACTGTACATGGTTGGGGCTTCAGCGGCCATAAGCGGCCTTGTGGGGGCGTATCTAGTCTATTATCCTGGAAGCAGTCTATGCAAGTGTATAGGGTTCCTGGTGTTCTTTTACTGCTTCAGGGTCAAGGCCTCGAACTACTTCGCACTATGGATGGGATTCCAGCTCGTCATAGCACTTACAAGCACGATCGTAGCCGTGTGGAGCCACCTGGCAGGCCTGATACTAGGCATAGCACTGGCTAGGCTATTGGCTGACAGGGATAGGATAAGGGAGTTGAGGAGGTTTATGGCTGAGGGAGTGTATAGGGGTTTATACGTGGATGAGGCGGAGCTTAGGCAACCCTCGATGAGCCCGTTTGCAATGATCCTTGTAGCACTAGCAGTCACGTCACTCATACTAGTCCAGGCACACGGGCTCCAGAGGCTCTCTGAGATCGACGGGAGCTACTACATAGTCTATGCTGATGTGGACCTGGAGATGAAGTCGGGTGGGATACATTACAGGATCAAGGATATAACATATAATATATCAGGCACCCCTCCAGGCAAGCCCGTGCTCAACATCGAGGGGAAGCTTATCCCCGAAAGGTATAGTGGGATAAGGACCATGATACCCATAGGAGGACGGGTCTACACCGCTACAGTAACCCCTGTATACCCGGAGAGTAAGGCTAGCGGGACCATGGTATTGGCCGTGTACAAGATGGATTACCTTTATGAAACAGGCGTAACCCTACTGGTACTCACCCTCATAACAGGGTTACTGTCGCTAATCACGGTCATCCACAAGCCGGAGCGCTATGAAGTAACTTATATCAAAGATGAGGGAGGTGGCCCCGGGTGAACCCCGGCGTGCTGGTGGCATTACTAATAGTCTTGAACCTAGCTGTCACCGCGTTAGACGCGTGGGACACTCCCTGGGGGTGGGGGGTCACACTGAGGCTCAACACCGGTATACCAGCCAGGAACTATACTATATGCGCGTGGGGCAACACGATCTCATACAAGACCGTCATCAGCAGAAGCCTACCAGGAGAGGTGCACGCAACCCTAGACATACTAGGGCGTGGAGAGGCTAGGGGAGTTATAAATGTGAGAGTGTACAACATGAGCCTCAAGGGAGGGATGATTAGATACACTGTAAGCGGAGACGACCTGGATGCCTGGATGACTCTCAAGCCAGCCAGCAATACAAGTGTAAACCTACAGTTGCTGGAGGGATTCCTGAGGGTGCTTGTAAGGACCGGGAATCCCACTATTAAAATGGAGGATGGCAGAGTCTATATTAGTATGCACGCATGGAACCTAGCCGGAGCCCAGGTCCTCCTGGAGGACCTCGAAAGGGTAGAGGCCATCGTCTACAGGAATGGGACGGCCTCCATAAAAATGACCAAAAAGGGGGCTGCACTAGGGAAGAAGAAGTCGCTAA
>JALWGG010000001.1 GCA_027013765.1 Acidilobaceae archaeon | reverse complement strand
GAAATCTCTGCCGAGGTACTGGTTGTGTTAGGCTCCGTTAGTGTTGGACTCTCATATGGCTCCCAATCCTACTATAGCTATGATATAGACCTGCACCAGATTATAACATATGACAATAGCTACAGCATTAACGTGTATATGTATAAAGTCTCACAAAGATACTACATTAACGCTCTGGACGAGTATAAGGATGCTACAATATTCATAGTAAACCCCGAATAACCACAAAAACAGTTTGGTCAGGCTATTTTATCCCTCCTCTATCCTACGCTATGGTAGTATCAGGAAGAGTTTCTGGAGTAGAGATTAGCATTCCATTAGATATATCCTCATAAGATTCTACCATCTCTCGGTTTCCTCATTACTAAGGGTGTCTACTAAAACATGTATCTTCACCTAGTTTAACACTGGTTCACCATGAAGGGCTATCCAGAATTCCGGGTTGTACAGAGATTTTCAGCTCCTCTAACCACTTCGGTCCACGATGTGGGTGTATGCCCTAGCTTCTCCTCCACAACCTTTGCTGCAGACACTCTGAACACGGTACTGTTAAGGTACTCTAGGGTTATCATGGCTGCTTTAGCAATATCACCAGAGCTCTTGCCAGTACTTGGCACTATCATGCCAGGACCGGTTAGCCTGAGTATTCCAAATCTTTCTTCCAACAGCCTCTCATCTACTAGGCCACCAGCCATTCTTTCCAGCTCTTTACTGAAGCCTGAGTGCCATGCCTCTATGAGTTTAGTGGCTAGAAGCGCTCCGAGGCCGTCTGCCAACCAGAACTTGCAAGTCGCCCCCTTTCTCCCTAGGGACTCTCCTAGTGCAAAGGTGAATATAGACGATAATGCGTTGAATAATGCTAGCTTCTCGTCTAGCTCTGTATTGTAGAATACACATGCACCGGCACATTTACCTGGTTTCCCGATAACAACCCTTATCTCCGCTTCCCCGTCGAACCCGGCTTTATCCAGTAGTAACCTTATTTTTCCTTCTACATTACTGCATATTTTATCTCCAGCATTACACTCAAATGATATTGGCAACGTAGTAGACACCTGTAGAAGCTATTACATATAATTTATGTTTTTATTAGTTAAGGCTACATCATATATACATTATTTTATACTAAAATATTTAAGTAGACCTTAGTAGAATGCTAGGATTAGAAATAGCGGGATCTATCATAATAATTAATTGCCAATCAAATGAATAGCAACTAGGGGGTTACATATGGAACAAAGTAGCTCCAAGGCAGCGTTGATGAGGGGAGTTTACAAGTATGTTCTCAGGAATGCCTCTTTTACTGCCGATGAGGGGGTTTATGCTCTAGTTGGTCCTAATGGTAGTGGCAAGACCACGCTACTCCGGCTCCTGGCAGGCGCCATAGCCCCTGAGAGGGGGATAGTTAGGGTTTACGGTGGTGATCCATTCCGGGATCACAAGGTTAGGATGGTCATAACATATTCTGCCTCAAGGCCTCTAGCCGAGGGGCTGGAGCATGTGAAGGATTATCTAAACCTCTACTACAAGGTCTTACCCAGCAATACTAGGTGGATGGAGCCCCGGGCCGCATTGGAGGAGTTGGGGATAGAGGGGTTGTATGGGGAAAGAATCTATAGCCTCTCAGAGGGCCAGAAACGGCGTGTCGAGCTGGCTAAACTTCTACTGTCAAGGTCTAAGGTCAAGCTTATTGACGAGCCTACCACATTCCTGGATGAGGAGGCTAGGGGTAGGGTTATCGACTTATTAAGGAGGCTGGCGGGTGAAGGCCTTACAATAATTGCGACCCATGATAGAGAGTTGCTTGAGAAGCTAAGGCCCACAATCATCATGTTGGAGGCTGGCAGGATAGTTAAGGTGGCCGCATATGATGAAGCATCTGAGACACTTGAGACTAGGAGGGTTTACTTGTTGAAGGCTCGTGTAAAAACCAGGAAT